>NZ_ANBC01000139.1 GCF_000341125.1 Nocardiopsis lucentensis DSM 44048
CACGCCGTGGACACCGAGGCCGCCTTCGCCCACCTGTACGGCGCCGCCGAGTACGCGTTCTGGTTGGACAGCTCCCGCCCCGAGGGGCCCGCACGCTTCTCCTTCCTCGGCGCCGCCACCGGCGAGATCCTCACCTACCGCGTCGGCGACGGCGAGGTCCGCGTCCGTGACGTCGACGGCGCCGAGCGGCGCGAACCCGGCACGATCTTCGACGCGCTCGACCGCCGCACCCGCCCCACCGCCCCCACCGGCCTGCCGTTCGACTTCACCGGCGGACACGTGGGCTACTTCGGCTACGAACTCAAAGCCGACTGCGGCGCCGACAACGCCCACACCTCGCCCACCCCCGACGCGGTGTGGATGCGCTGCGACCGCTTCGTCGCCGTCGACCACGCCGAGGGACGCGCCTACGTCGTCCACGACGACAGCGACGGCGCCCGCGCCTGGGCCGGACGCACCCTCGACGCGCTCTCCGCCCTGCCCGTCCCACCCCCTCCCGCGCCCCCCGGACCGGCCGTGGACCTCGGCGCCCACCTGGAGCGACCCCACGGGGACTACGTCACCGACGTCAAGGAGTGCCTGGGACACCTCACCGAGGGGGAGAGCTACGAGATCTGCCTGACCAACCGGGTCCGGCTCCCCGACGACACCTCCGACGACGACCTGGACCTGTACCGGCGCCTGCGCGCCGCCAGCCCGGCCCCCTACGCCGCCCTGCTGCGCCTGGGCCCGGTGAGCGTCCTGAGCGCCTCGCCCGAACGCTTCCTTCGCGTGGACGGGGACCGGGTGGCCGAGAGCCGCCCCATCAAGGGCACCGCGCCCCGCCACGCCGACCCCGACACCGACCGCCGCGCCGCCGAGGAGCTGCGCACGGGCGCCAAGACCCGCGCAGAGAACCTCATGATCGTCGACCTGCTCCGCAACGACCTGGGCCGGGTGTGCGAGGTAGGCAGTGTGCAGGTGCCCGCGTTCATGTACACGGAGTCCTACGCCACCGTCCACCAGCTGGTCTCCACGGTGCGGGGGCGGCTGCGGCCGGACGTGACCACTCTGGACGCCGTCCGGGCCTGTTTCCCGGGCGGGTCGATGACCGGTGCGCCCAAGCTGCGGACGATGGAGATCATCGACCGGTTGGAGTCGTCCGCGCGGGGTGTGTACTCCGGTGCGCTGGGTTATCTGTCGCACGCGGGTACCGCCGACCTGAGCATCGTCATCCGTACCGCGGTGCGCTCCGGCGGGGAGCTGACGATCGGGGCGGGTGGCGCGATCGTGCTGGACTCCGACCCCGAGGACGAGTACGAGGAGATGCTGCTCAAGGCCGCCGTGCCCGCCCGCGTCCGCTGACCTCCGGGTGGGGGGCGTGTTCAGCGGCGTCCGTCGACCCTGGCCGCCGCCGCGCCGAAGGCCCAGGGGTCGTCCTCGCACCGGGCGATGAAGTCCCCGGGGAAGCCCACCTCGAAGTCGGCGGCCGCCTCCAGCCGCAGACGGGCCTCCTCGGGCAGGACGACGTCGACCGCCCCGAGGTTCTCGGCGAGCTGGTCGACCCCGCTGGCCCCCACGATCGGGTGGACGAAGCGCCACCGCGCACGCGTCCAGGCGAGCGCCACCTGCGCCGGCGCGGCCCCGAGCTCGTCGGCGACCTCGCGCACCGCCCGGGCGACCGCGTGGTCGCGCGGGGAGAGGGAACCCGGGTCGACCCGGGCGCCCTCGGGGGCGTCCTCCCGGTCGGTGAACTTGCCCGACAGGACGCCTCCGGCCAGCGGCCCCCAAGCGGCCACCGTCATCCCGAACGCCTCGGCCATCGGCAGCAGCTCCCGTTCGGCGTCGCGTCTGAGCAGGTGGTAGGGGATCTGCAGGCCCGCGAAGGGGGTCCATCCGCGCCACTCCGCCAGGGTGTTGGCGTGGGCGGTCAGCCAGGCCGGGGCGTCGGAGATCCCCACGTACAGGACCTTGCCCTCGCGAACGGCGTCGTCCAGTGCCCGCATGGTCTCCTCGACGGGGGTGTGCCGGTCCCACAGGTGGACCCAGTACAGGTCGACGTGGTCGGTGCGCAGCCGGCGCAGGCTGCGTTCGAGGGACAGGCGGAGGTTCTTGCGGTGGTTGCCCGCCGCGTTGGGGTCGTCGGCGTCCCGCGAGAGCGTGTACTTGGTGGCGAGCACGAAGCGGTCGCGCTGGCCGGTGAGCAGCTCGCCGAGGATGTCCTCGCTGTCACCGTAGGCCGAGGCGGTGTCGACGACGTTGCCCCCGGCGTCGGCGTAGGCGCGCAGGATCGCGTCGTATCCGCGCACGGTCTCGGGGCCGCCGCGCTGGTAGAAGGTCATGGCGCCGAAGAACAGTTCGGACACGCGCAGGCCGGTCCGGCCCAGCAGTCGGTAGCGCAAGGAAGGTGCCTTCCGTCTCTCGTCGTGGTGGGGCTCTCTCCGCGCGGGGGAGCGCGGTCATGCGCTCTCGCCGCGTGTCGTCACGGATTCGACCCTGGCAGTGCGGTCCGTTCCCGGGGAGGCCGCCGTGGGACTGGCCCTCCCGGAGCCACCCTCGGCGCGGAGCGGTCGGGGCGCGGGGGCGGGCACGTTCTAGACTCCACCCATGCCAGACAACGGGTTGGGCGCCTTCCTGCGCTCCCGCCGAGAGGCCGTGACCCCCGCCGCCGCGGGGATTCCCTCCGGTCCCCGCCGCCGTACCCCCGGGCTCCGCCGTGCCGAACTGGCCACGCTCTCCGGGGTCAGCGTCGAGTACCTCACCCGTCTGGAGCAGGGGCGCGACCGCCGTCCCTCTCCGGAGGTCGTCGAGGCGCTCTCCGACGCGCTGGGTCTGTCCGGTGACGAACGGGTCCACATGCACCGGCTCGCCAAGGCCGGTACCGGCGGCGTGTGCCCGGGCGGGCCACCGCCGCGCGCGGTGCGTCCCACGGTGCGCGCCGTCCTGGACCGGCTCGAACCGGGACCGGCGCTGGTGGTCAACAGCCTGGGTGACGTGCTCGCGTTCACGGCGGGGTTCGCCCGGCTGGCCGGCCCGCCGGGGCTGCTGGAACCGGCAGTGCCCAACCTCGCCCGGTACGTGTTCACCGATGACCGCGCCACGGCCGCCTTCCCCGACTGGGACGCCGTCGCCGACGAGCGGGCCGCCGACCTCAGGGCGGCCGCGTCCCTGGGCGACGGCCACGCCGCGTCGCTCGCCGAGGAGCTGGCCCGGACCGCCGGAGCGCGGTTCCGCGACCGGTTCGAGGGTTCGGCCGCCCTTCCCCACCGCACGGGCGTCGAACGGTGGGCGCACCCCGAGGCGGGGGAGCTGTCGCTGGCCTACGAGAGCCTCGACCTGCCGGACACCGACGGACAGAGGCTGGTCGTCCAGTTGCCCGCCGACGGGGTGACCTCGGCACGGCTCGCCCTGCTGTGAGGCCGGCGGATCCCGACCGGCCACGGTCCGCGACGCGTCGAAAACCGTTTGCCCTCCGCGTCGCGAAGACGCCAGGCTGACGGCCATGCAGTTCCCCAGACACCAGATCCGCGCCCGGTTCACCGATGAGACGGTCACCGTGTACCAGGCCTACGCACCCGCCATCGGCGGGG
>NZ_ANBC01000140.1 GCF_000341125.1 Nocardiopsis lucentensis DSM 44048
ACCGGATGAGCTGGATCAAGCCGTCGTACCTCTGGATGGCGTATCGGTGCGGGTGGGGCCGTAAGAAGGACCAGGAGACCGTCCTGGCCGTGGAGGTCACCCGCGCCGGGTTCGAGTGGGCGCTGCGCAACGCCTGCCTGTCGCACTTCGACCCCCGGGTCCACCCCGACCGCGACGCCTGGCGCGAGCGGCTCCGGACGAGCCCCGCTCGGGTGCAGTGGGACCCCGAGCGCGACCTGCACCTGCGCCCGCTCGACCACCGCTCCCTCCAGTTGGGGCTGTCCGGGCAGGCGTCCCACCGCTACGCCGACGAGTGGATCTCGCGTATCACCGACGTCACGCCCCTCACACACGAGATCCACGCCCTGGTGCGCGCTGGCGACCTGGAGGGGGCCGCCGGACTACTGCCCGACGAGCGCCCCTACCCGGTGCCGGAAGGGCTGCTGGACCACCTGGTCCCCGACGTCACTCGAACACCGGCTCGCCCTCACGCACCAGACGCCAGTTGACGGTGTGGAACCCCGCCGGGTCGATGGTCCCGCTCGCGGTGGCGTAGTCGATCAGCGCCTGGCGCACCTCCGCCTGACGGTTGTAGACCACCGGCGCGTCCACGATGTGGGGGAAGTTCCCGCCCCCGGACTGCCGGTAGTTGTTCACCGCCATCACGAACCGCCGGTCGTCGGCCACCTCCCGGCCGTCCAGGGTGAGCGAGGTGATCCGTTCGCCCTCCGGGCGGGAGATGTCGATCTCGTACTCCAGTCCAGCGATCTGGTCGAAGTTGTAGTCCGGGGTCCCGCCCGCGTTGGTGATGGCCTCCGGATCGACCGCCGCATCCGGGGCGACCCTCGCGAAGTAGCGCGCCGAGTGCTCCAGGTAGTCGCGCACCTGGGCTCCGGTCAGCTCGCTGGCCAGCAGCGTGTTGTCGTAGATGTACAAACCGGCCATGTCCCGAATGCTGACGTCCCCGGCGGGGAAGACCGCCGACCGGCTGAACGGCGCCGCGATCGAGATGACCGGCAGGTCGCCCTCGGGGGTGCCCTCCAGCGCCGCGCGGACCGTCTCGATCTGCACGTGCTGGATGTAGTCCACGATCGCGGTGTCGCGCCAGCACGCCTCGGCCGCGCTCAGCTCCTCCACCGACGTGGCGATCACCTGGTTGACGTAGGACACCGCCGTGGCGTGCTGGTCCTCCACGGCCGCCACGATCCGCGGGTCCTCCTCGACCGTGTTGGCGTTGAGGGCCACCGCGCTCTTGGACACCACCCGCCAGCGCCCCCGCTCGCGGCGCAGCGCCAGGTCCATGACCGACAGTCGGCGCCCCCAGTACGACGGCATCGACATGAGCACCCGCTCGCCGGTGACCCGGTTGGTCACGAACCGTTCGGGGACGTCGCGGTGGGCGTGTCCGAACAGGATCGCGTCGATGCCGGGGACCTGCTCGGCGACCATCGCGGAGGCGTTCTCCACCGGGAGGCCGTCCCCGTAGGAGGAGGTGCCGCTGTCCCCGGAGTGGGCGCTGACGATGACGACATCGGCGCCCCGGGCCCGCATGACCGGCACCCAGTGGGCGGCGCTCTCCACCAGGTCGCGGAACTCCAGCTTGCCCTCGACGTGGCGCTTGTCCCACAGGATGGAGCCGGGGTTGGTCAGGCCGAGGACACCGACCGTCAGCGGCTGCCTGCCCGGCTTGTTCGTGGTCTGCACGTGCATGCGCTTGAGGACGTAGGGGCGGTAGGCCGGGTCGTCGGTGCCGTGGTGGACGGCGTTGGCGCCCAGCACCGGGGCGTCCATCTGCTCGATCCAGGCGGCCAGGTGGTCGACGCCGTAGTTGAACTCGTGGTTGCCCAGGGCCACCGCGTCGTATCCGACGGCGTTCATCGCGCGCGCCATCGGGTGGATCTGGCCGGTCTCGGTGAACGGTTCGACGGTGTTGTAGTAGGTGACCAGGGAGGAGCCCTGGATGGTGTCGCCGGAGTCGAACAGCAGGGTGTTGCCGCGGCCGCGCTCGGCGCGGATCTGCTCGATGAGGCTGGACGCCTTGGCGATGCCGATGTGGTCTCCGGCGGAGTCGGCGTACTCCGCGTCGCGGAAGTAGTCCCAGTTGAGGCAGTACCCGTGCAGGTCGGATGTGCCCATCACGGTGATGAGGGCGTCCCTGGCGGAGGACGCGGCGGCGGTGTCGGGCCATCCGGCCACCGCCAGCGCGCTCGCGGCGCTCAGCGCGCCGATGGCGCCGCGTCGGGACAGCGGGGAGTCCTCGGCCATGGGGGCCACCTCCGGGGTGTGGGGGCTACGAAGTCACCCAGGTTAGGGATCCCGGTGGTGTGGCGGAAGTGGGCGCGTGTGAACGAACGGTGCACGTTCCACGCCCGTGGGGTGCCGACGCCGCGGATCGCCGCGGGGGAGACACGCCTCCTCGACCCTGGACCGTCGCGCATCGCCCTCACGACAGGTGTGCCGCGACTCTCGACCTGCCACCGAGCCCGGCCGGAGGCGATGAACTTTATGAACAATAGTGTCCACAATGGTCACAAGGTTTACTCGCGACACTGGTGAGGTCATGCTCAGAGCATCCCACTGAATGAGACCGGCGCCACTGTCCGGAGTGATGCAAGACACACACCGTCTGTGGTAAACGACACCGGTATTCGCTCCAAGGAACGGCGCGATGTTCTCCACCACCAAGGCCACCGCGGGCCCCGGCACCGCAGTCGACGAACCCGTCGTGCGGGTCCCGGACGAGACTTCAGACCTCGCTCCCGGCATCGGTGCCGGGCGCGGCGTGCTCACCGCGGTCCGTGAGTCCCACCGCCTTCCCGGTGTCCTGGCCAGTGCGTCCAGTGCCCGACGCCTGGTCGAGCACTTCCTGCGCCGTCTGGACCGCACCGACCTGGCCGACACGGCGACCCTCATCGTCAGCGAACTGGTCACCAACGCCGTCGAACACGGCCACCCGCCCGTCCACCTGGACCTGACCTGGGCGCAGGGCGGGACGGACCCCGCCCTGCGCCTGGACGTCCACGACCACGGTCGCATCGCCCCGCGCTCCGCGGACGGCCGCGTCGACGACGAGGCCGAATCCGGCCGTGGACTCCTCATCGTCGACCACCTGGCCGCCCGGTGGGGCCTGGCCCCGCACCCCGTCCACGGAACCCACGCCTGGGCCGAGATCGCGACGGTCGCGCCCTAGCGGCACCGCGCCGCGACGACGGATCGCCGCGGGACCGGCATACGTTTGACGGTCCGACCGGTCAGGCCGTGACCGCCTTCTCGTAACCGACCAGGCGCACGCACACGGTCAGTCCGAGCATCGCCTGCTCCAGCTCGGCCAGGGTCGGGAAGCTGGGCGCGATACGGATCGTCGCGTCGCGCGGGTCGTCGCCGTAGGGGTGGGTCGCACCGGCCGGGGTCAGCACGATTCCCGCCTCGGACGCGCGGCGCACCACCTCCTTGGCGCAGCCCTCCGGAACCTCCAACGTGACGAAGTATCCGCCCCGGGGGTCGGTCCACGTGGCCAGACCGGTGCCGCCGAGCTCCTCCTCCAGGATCCGCTGGACGGCGGCGAACTTCGGCTTGAGCAGGTCCCGCTGCCGCTCCATGTGCGCCCGCAGTCCGTCCGCGTCCCGCAGGAAGCGGACGTGGCGCAGCTGGTTGACCTTGTCCGGGCCGATGGAGCGCTTGGAGTTGTTGGCGGTCAGCCAGTCCACGTTGGCCGTGGAGGAACCGAAGAAGCCGACTCCCGCGCCCGCGAAGGTGATCTTGGAGGTGGAACCGAACACGAACGCCCGGTCGGGGTTCCCGCTCTCGGCGCACGCGGCCAGGAGGTCGGCGATCTCGACGGACTCCTCGGTGAGGTGGTGGGCGGCGTAGGCGTTGTCCCAGAAGATGCGGAAGTCCGGGGCCGCGGTCTCCATGCGGGCCAGGCGCGCCACGGTCTCGTCGCCGTAGACGACCCCGTCGGGGTTGCTGTACTTCGGCACGCACCAGATGCCCTTGACCGCCGGGTCCTCGGCCACCAGGCGCTCCACGACGTCCATGTCCGGGCCCGACTCGTTCATCGGGACCGCGACCATCTCGATGCCGAACCGCTCGCAGAGCGCGAAGTGCCGGTCGTAGCCGGGCACCGGGCACAGGAACACGATCCGCTCCTGGTCGGCCCAGCGCGCGTCGGCTCCCGGAAGCACACTCAGCAGAGCGTGGACCAGGCAGTCGTGCATCAGCTCCAGGCTGGAGTTACCGGCGGCCAGGAGCTGCCCGGCCGGTACCTGCAGCACGTCGGCGAAGATCTCGCGGAGCTCGGGCAGGCCTCGAAGGCCGCCGTAGTTGCGCACGTCGGTGCCGTCGGCGGCGGTGTGCAGGTCCCCCGGCAGACTGAGCAGGTCCTCGGAGAGGTCGAGCTGCTCGGGCGCCGGCTTGCCGCGGGTCAGGTCGAGCTTGAGGCCCCGGCCCGCCAGCTCCTTGTAGTCCCGCCGCGCCAGGTCGAGGGACCCGGTCAGGGCGTCGGCGCTCAGCTCGGTGGTCATGGTGGTTCCTCCGGTGTTCTTCACACGATCGCGAGCCTGTCGTGGCCCGTCTCCCCCAAAACCCTGGCACACTCCTCGCCACGCACGTGAAACGGGGCCGAACTCTCCACGGAGGCCAACGGGGGTCGGGTTCGGACGGGGAACGCCGGGGCGCGTTCCCCGGCGGATTCTCGCCCTGCGCGCGTGTCGGACGGTCCCCGTCGACACCCTGGTGGAGGAGGACTGGGGGGACGACCCGCCGCGCAGTGCAACCACCACCCTACAGACCCGTATCCTCCAGCTTCGTCGCCTCATCGCGACCACCCTGGACCCGGACGAACGGACGACGCACCAGGACGCCCTCTCCACAGGCTTCGGGGGTACCGGCTGAGCTGTCAGGCGGTGGAACAGCGCATCGAGGCGGAGGCTCATGGGCCGCCCCGGAACGGTTGCCCCACACGGTGGAAACGCCGGACAATGGTGGAAGAGCCGGTGAGGCTCGAGACGCGCCGTGCCGTTGCCGAACCGACGAGGCAGGGGAGGGTTCCCATGGCCTCTCCAACGCACACAGAGAATCATCCCGTCGATCCGACGATCTACCGTTCTCCGGCGGACGCCATCGCGGCGCCTCCCGAGGAGCTCGCCTACGTCGTCGGGTTCGACCGCGCCGCGCACCGTCCCGACGCGCTGTTCACGGTGTGCACCGACCCGGAGTCGACGTCCTACGGTCGGGTGCTCGGCGTCACGGAGATGCCCAACCTCGGTGACGAGCTGCACCATTTCGGATGGAACGCCTGCTCCAGCGCGCTGGCGCACGAGGGACACCACCACGCCGAGCGCCGGTACCTGTTGATCCCCGGGCTGCGCTCCTCGCGACTGCACGTCCTCGACACCCGCCCCGATCCCACCCGCCCCCGCCTGGTCAAGGTCGTGGAAGCGGCCGAACTCGCCGAGAGGGCCGGCTACTCCCGCCCGCACACCCTCCACTGCGGACCGGACGGGGTCTTCCTGTCCTGTCTGGGGGGCGCGGACGGAAACGACGGACCCGGAGGGGTGGCTCTGCTCGACCACACCACCTTCGAGGTGCTGCGCGCCTGGGAGACGCGGCGGGGACCGCAGCGACTGGCGTACGACGTCTGGTGGCACCTGCGCCACGGGATCGCGGTGACCAGCGAGTGGGGCACCCCCTCGATGGTCGAGGACGGTCTCGACCCGGAACTCCTGCTCGGACGTGAGTACGGCCACGCACTGCACTTCTGGGACCTGGCCTCCGGCGTGCACCGGCAGCGCGTGGATCTGGGAGACGAGCACCAGATGGTGCTGGAGCTGCGTCCCGCCCACGATCCGGAGGCGGACTGGGGCTTCGCCTCGGTCGTCGTGAGCGTCGTGGACCTGTCGGCCTCCGTGTGGCTGTGGTACCGCGACGGTGACGCCTTCTCCGTCCGAAAGGTGGTCACGGTTCCCGCCGTGCCGACTGATCCTGAGCGCCTTCCCCCGGCACTGCGGCCGTTCGGCGCGGTTCCTCCGTTGGTCACCGACATCGACCTGTCGGTCGACGACCGGTGGTTGTACGTGTCGGCGTGGGGGACGGGGGAGTTGATCCAGTACGACGTCACGGATCCCTTCGAGCCCCGACGCACCGCCTCGGTCCGGCTGGGCGGGATCGTCGACGGCGGCCCGCACCCGTCGGCACCGGAGACCCCGCTGACGGGAGGCGCCCAAATGGTGGAGGTCAGCCGGGACGGGAGGCGCGTCTATCTGACGAACTCCCTCTACGGCTCCTGGGACGACCAGTTCTACCCCGGCGGTATCGAACCCTGGCTGGTCAAACTCGACGCGGACACCGACGGGGGCGGGCTCCGGGTCGATCAGCGCTTCTTCCCGCACGGCCGGGACTTCGGGGGACTGCGCGTCCACCAGACACGCCTGGCCGGCGGGGACGCCTCCTCGGACTCGTACTGCTACCGCTGACGGGGCCGTCCGGCTCCCCCGATGGGTTCGGGAACGCCGGGGCGGGCCACCGCCGCTGGGAGCGCGCCGCCCGACGCGCCGGCTCCGGCGCGGGTGGACCTCGCACCGGGGTGCGGCCCCTCGTCCGGACGGGCTCACCGACGATCCGGCCTACGGCGCGGTGAGTCCGGCGTCGAGCGGGCGGGCGGCGACGACGCGGCGGAAGAGGGTCTGGACCGCGGGGGTGACGTCGGTGTCGGTCGGGGTGTGGTGGCAGGGGCCGCTGTAGGCGTGGGTGAGGAAGTCGGCGGTGAGTTCGGGGTCGGGGACGTCGAACTCACCCGCCGCGTGGCCTTGCGTGAGCAGGGTGACGAGTAGGTCGCGGGCGTCGGTCATGGGTTCCTCACCGGTGGTGGCGCCGCCTTCGTGGAAGAGCCGGTGGTAGAGCTCGTGGTGGTCCCGCTCGGCGGCGATCCACGCGGCGACCAGGCCGTCGAGCCGCTCGGTCCAGGTCAGGCCGGGCTGCTGGAGGAGAGCGGTGGGCCTCTGGAGCATGCGGTCCCACATCTGGGCCTGGAGTGCGGCCAGGAGTTCCTGTTTGGAGTCGAAGTAGAGGTAGACCGTGCCCTTGGCGACCCCGGCGCGGGCGGCGACCTTGCTGACGGTCAGCGCCTCGTGGCCGTCTTCCAGCAGGAGGTCGGCCGTGGCCTCGAGGATCTGGCGTCGGCGGACGTCCGGGGGCTGGAAGCGGCCGGCGGGTTGGGCGGGCGTGTCCTCGGGCACGGTCCCTCCTTCGTCTCGTGTGGCTGACCGGCGGTCGGTCAGCCGGTGGCCTCCAGGGTGCCATGCGGCTTGCGGGCGATGACGATGACCGCGTGGTCCTGACCGGGCTCCTGCTCGTGGCCGGGGTGCTGGTGTACGGGCACCGGCGTGCGTGCGGCCCGCAGGATCTCCAGGCCGAGGCCGGTGAAGGCGTCGGTCAGCTCGTCGAGGGTGGCCAGGTCCCCTGGCCGACCCCAGTCACAGGCCTCCTCGTCCC
Source organism: Nocardiopsis lucentensis DSM 44048 (assembly GCF_000341125.1). Classification (GTDB taxonomy): domain Bacteria; phylum Actinomycetota; class Actinomycetes; order Streptosporangiales; family Streptosporangiaceae; genus Nocardiopsis; species Nocardiopsis lucentensis. The sequence goes on from NZ_ANBC01000140.1 coordinate 7,492, forward strand.
ACTCGCCCAGGGCGAGGGTCCCGCCGGGGGCGAGGGCGTTGGCCAGGCAGGCGAGTGTGGCGGTGCGGGCGGGTCCGCGGGACGGCAGCGCGTAGGAGCTCAGGGCGAAGCCGTAGACCTCTTCCGGCGTCCAGGTCGCGCTGTCGGCGACGGCGAGTTCGACCCGGTGGTCCAGTCCTCGGGCACACGCGCTTGCCCGGGTGGAGGCGATGGCGCGGGGCGCCAGGTCCACCGCGGTGACGCGCCAGCCGCGTTCGGCGAGCGCGAGGGCGTTGCCCCCGGCACCGCAGCCCAGGTCCAGGGCCCTGCCCGGGGGAAGGTCGCCGGCGGGGGCGAGGAGCACCGGGTCGGGGTCGGCGGTGTCGCTGCCGTCGCCGGCGTAGAGGTCGTCCCACTCGAAGTCCGGGTACGGGGCCGCCCCGGGTCCATGGGCATGGCCGCTGTCGTGCGCGCCGCAAGCGTGGCCGGTGTTGTGGGTCACAGTTCCTCCAGAGGGAATGGGATCGATCGAATGACCGTTGGTCAGTAGTATGACCGATGGTCATTCGATTTCGTCAAGCCCTACGGAGGCATCCCGTGGACGACACCGCCCAGTACGACACCGTGATCATCGGCGGCGGGCCCGCCGGCCTGACCGCCGCACAGACGCTGACCCGGTACCGCCACCGCACCCTGGTCATCGAGGCGCCCTCCCCACCCCGCAACGCCGCCTCCCGCGGCGTGCACGGCCTGATCGGCCTGGAAGGCGCCACCCCCGACGAACTGCGCACCCACGCCTGGGAGGAGCTGGGACGCTACGGACTGGCCCAGCGGCTCGACGCCACGGTCCGCGAGATCACCCCGCTGAGCGGCGACGGCTTCACCGTGGGCGTGGACGACGGGACCACCGTCTGGGCCCGGAACGTCATCCTGGCCACCGGCGTCATCGACCAGCCCCCCGACGGAGTGGAGGGCTTCGCCGCGTGCTGGGGTCGCACGGTGATCCACTGCCCGTTCTGCGTAGGCGAGGAGAACGCCGACCGCACCTGGGCCCTGGTCTCCGACGAACCCCTCTACCTCGGCATGGCCGCCACCGCCTTCCGCGCCTGGACCGGTGACGCCGTCGCCATCGCCCCGCCCTCACTGCCCGGCGCCGACGAACTGCGCCGGAGCCTGCGCGAGCGGGGCAGCGACCTCGTCCAGGGCGAGATCACCCGTCTGCACCACACCGACGGCGACCTGCACGCCGTGGAACTGGCCGACGGCACCCTCCTGGAACGCCAGACCCTGCTGTGGCCGCGACCCCAGCGGCAGGTTCCCCTCGTCGAACGCCTGGCCAGGGAGTACGGCCTCGCCCTGGACGACGGCTACGTCACCGTGGACGAAGGCCGCCAGACCAGCGTCCCCGGCCTCTACGCCGCAGGCGACCTGACCGGCCGGACCTGGGAACAGGGGGTCGTCCCCGCCGTCACCGCAGGCGCCGCGGCCGCCGACGCCATCCACTTCGCCCGCCTGGCCTGACGGCCCCGACGCCCCACCGGAGCCCTCCGTGCCCGAACGAGAATTCACCGCCTACACCACCCGGCCACCGCCCACATCTTCCGCCTTCGCGCGAACGAGCGGTGGACGCGACCCGGACTCCCCTCCCGCCGCATCCCCGATGTGAAGGAGTCGCGCGCCGCGAGGCACGCGGCATCACCGGGCCTCCCGGCCCGGTCGGAATCCCGGTTCCCTCAGGGCCGGGGGAAGTCAAGAACTCCGGGGCGGGATCGCCGCGGCCGCGGACGATCGCTGAGGTGGTCCACAGGCACACGCGTCGACATGGGCGCCCGACCACGGACCGCGATACGGTTACGAACATGGGTAACACACCGACCAGGCCGTCCACGTCGGCCGAGGACTACGTGAAGGTCATCTACGACCTCCAGGAGCGCGGCACCGGACCGGTGACGATCTCCGGGATGGCCGAGCGGCTGTCGGTGTCCAACTCGTCGGTGTCCGGAATGCTGCGCAAGCTCAACGAGCTCGGCTTCGTCGAGCACCAGCGGTACGGGGCGGTCAGCCTCACCGAGGCCGGAACCAAGGCCGCGCTGTCGGTGCTGCGGCGGCACCGGCTGCTGGAGACCTACCTCGTGGCCGAGCTCGGATACTCGTGGGACGAGGTGCACGACGAGGCCGAGATCCTCGAACACGTGGTGTCGGACAAGTTCGTCGACCGCATCGCCGCCCACCTGGGCGACCCGGTCGTGGATCCGCACGGCGACCCGATCCCGACCAGGGACGGGGACATCGTCGAACGCGAGTCGGTGCTGCTGTCCGACGCCGAGGAGGGCACCCGCGGGGCGATCGTCCGGGTCAACGACAACGACCCCGACCTGCTGCGTTACCTGGCCGACATCGACATCGGCATCGGCATGACCGTGGAGGTCGTCGAGCGCCAGCCCTTCGCCGGGTCGATCCAGATCACCGTGCGCCCCGGCGAGGAGGTGCCCGAGCGGTCGCAGGCCCTGGGCTTGGTGGCCGCCGAGGCGCTGTGGATCTCCCCGGACGCCAAGTAACGGAGGGGGACGGCCGCCGCCTCCGCCGAAGGTCGGCCCCGAGGCGGGGGAGAGGGCCCGTTCGGGGCATCGGTGAGCCGCGTGGCGGGGCGTAGCGCGCTCGACCCGCCGCGCCCCCTCGTTCCCGTACATCGGCGACTTCGCCACCGCACCACCGCCAGCGCCGGACATCGAATCCGACGCCTCGGCGTGTACCGTCGCGCGTCCTGGGACCGACGGCCGACGGGCTGATCGCGCCGACCGGCCCCGCGCCCACCAGGGCGCTGGGCCGGTTCACGCTCTCTCCACCACCCGGACCTCCGTCTACGCGCCCACCTGAGCGGCCGGGACCGTGGTGTGGTCGGTGCGCACCCACCCGACCGGCCGCCGGGCCCCGCCGGTCCACCGCGGTGAACAGGACCGGGCTTCGACGGACGGGACACCCGCGCCCTCGGCCCGGGCCGGACAGGTCCTGAGAACCCGCCAGCCGATCTCCGGCACCGGCTCACCGCCGAACGACCGCCACCGCGGGCCGGACATCCCTGTCACCAGCCCCTTCGCGGAGGGGTGCGCCCCAGGCCGGAACACCGTGTGCTGGCGCCTCTCGTCGCCGGAGGGCTCCGGAAGGAGACGGATGCCCCCTGGCGTCCGAACACGTGACTGGTATCACTGATAACTATTTTCGAGTATCAGCTTGACCATATCAATGAAATCGGTATGTTGTTATCAGTGGAAACACCGAGGGTGGGCCGTCCCCGGCCGCCCTGGAGCCCGCACAGCCACACCACCACTCACCCAGGACAGGGAAGAACACCATGAGAGCCGTACAGGCCGTCGAGGCAGGCCAGCCCTTCACCGTCACCGATATCCCCACGCCGCGGCCCGGACCGGGTCAGGTCCGCGTGCGCGTGCACGCCTGCGGGGTCTGCGGCGGGGACACCCTCGCCCGCGCCGGAATGCTCGGGGTCCGGCTGCCCCGGGTCCCCGGACACGAGATCGCCGGGGTCGTCGACACCGTCGGCGAGGGAGTCAGCGCCTGGAAGGCGGGCGACCGGGTCGGCGTGGGCTGGCACGGCGGACACTGCTTCACCTGCGACGCCTGCCGCGCGGGCGACTTCGTCAACTGCGCCGACCGCACGATCATCGGGCTGCACGCCGACGGCGGGTACGCCGAGTACACCGTGGTGTCCCAGCACGTGCTGGCCCGGGTGCCCGACGCGCTCACCCTGGAGGAGGCCGCGCCTTTGATGTGCGCCGGGATCACCACCTTCAACTCCCTGCGCCACGGCGGCGCCCGCCCCGGCGACACGGTCGCGGTCCAGGGCGTCGGCGGCCTGGGCCACCTGGGTATCCAATACGCCAACAAGATGGGGTTCCGTGTCGTGGCGGTCAACCGCGGAACGGAGAAGGAGGCCACCGCCCGCGAACTGGGCGCCCACGAGTACGTCGACAGCACGAAGGGCAGCGTCGGTGAGGCGCTCGCCCGACTGGGCGGCGCGGCCTTCGTGCTCTCCACCGTCGGCGACAGCCAGGCGCAGGGCGATCTGGTCCAGGGGCTGGCACCCAACGGCCGCCTGGTGATCGTGGCCTCCGAGCACACGCCGGTTCCGGTCGGGCCGGACCCGCTGGTGTTCGGACGCCGGTCGGTCGGTGGCTGGTACAGCGGCCACGCCAAGGACAGTGAGGACGCGATGGCCTTCGCCGCCCTGACCGGGGTGCGGCCGATCGTCCAGACCTACGCGCTGGAGGAGGCCGAGACCGCCTACCAGTCCATGGGCAAGGCCCGGTACCGCGGCGTTCTCACCATGTAGTCCACACCCGGGACCGGGGCTCGGCCGGGCCTCTTGTCATCCGCTCCGGTCAGGCGCGCGGGACGGGCGGGATCGCCTGGTCGAGGCGGTGGAGCAGCACGGTACGGGTGAAGCGCCCGCACCAGATCCCCGCCGCGTCCGCCCTCTCCGTCCCTCTCGAACGGGACGTGCCCCCGAGAGTGGATATCGTGATCCGATATCGGCCTGGGGACACCGGGCTCGTTCCGAGGCGAGATCGAGGAGGCCGGACGTGCGGGACTTCATCCGGGGAGCCATCCGGTTGCACATCCTCCACCACGCCGCCGAGGAGGAGATCCACGGTGCGTGGATGGCTCGGGAGTTGGCCTCCCACGGATACGGCATCAGCCCCGGGACTCTCTATCCCACCCTGCACCGTCTGGAGTCCGACGGTCTGCTGGTCTCCCGGCAGGAGGTGGTGGAGGGGCGTGTCCGGCGCCTCTACCGGGCCACCGAGGCGGGCAGGCGGGTGCTGGAGCAGGACCGGTCGGCGCTCAGGGAGTTGGCGCGTGAGGTCCTGGGCGACCAAGAACCCGGGTGAGCACGACCCCCGCCGCCCGGGCGGCGGGGATCGGTGCGGCGCCTCCGGTGCTCTCACGGAAGGACGGGCCTCGCGCTCGAGGGACAGGAGCTCCGCGCACGCGGTGCTGGTCCGGGCGGGTCTGGGCCCGGCTGGTGTCCAGGGCGCGGGACCCGGGCGTCCGCGGGGCGTTCGGGCGGCCTGAGCCAGGCATCCCCGCACATCCCGTGGCGGGAGGGAACCCCTCAGGGAGTTCCCTCCCCCTCAGGGTGGGAAGCGGTCAAAGAGCGAGGAGGCCGACCGCGCTGGCCCCCAGGACGACCGCCCAGGCTGGGGCGCGCCACACCGCCAGGGCCACGAACGCGACCGCGGCCAGGGCCATCGTCTCGGGCGAGACGACTCCCCGGGTGAAGACCGGGTCGTACAGGGCCGCGGCGAGGATCCCCACCACCGCCGCGCCCGCTCCGGCCATCGCCCGCCTGGCACGCGGTGCGGTGCGCAGCCGTTCCCAGAACGGCAGCGCGCCCACCACCAGCAGCGCCGAGGGCAGGAAGACCGCCCCCACGGCGATCGCCGCCCCCAGCAGCGGGCTGCCCGCCACGGGCATGAGCGCGCCCAGGTAGGCGGCGAAGGTGAACAGGGGGCCGGGAACGGCCTGCGCGGCGCCGTATCCGGCCAGGAACGACTCGTGGTCCACCGCTCCGGTGCCCACCACCTCGGTCTCCAGCAGCGGTAGGACCACGTGCCCGCCACCGAAGACCAGTGATCCGGCGCGGTAGAAACCGTCCACCGTTCCCGCGGCCGTGGTGCCGGTCAGCGCGGCCACCGCGGGCAGACCCGCCAGCAGGGCCGCGAACACCACCAGGCAGGCCACGGCGGTCCGGCGCCGCACGGGAATGCCCGCCCCGGCCACGTCGTCGGTGGTCGTCACCGCGGTGAGCCAGAACACGCCCGCCAGGGCTCCCAGGGTGATGGCCGCGACCTGGCTCAGGGCCGAGGGCAGCAGCAGGACCAGGACCAGGGCGGCGACCGCGATCGTGGCCTGGCGCCGCCCCGAGGCCAGGCTCCTGGCCATGCCGACCACGGCGTGGGCGACCACGGCCACCGCCGCCGCCTTCAGACCCAGCAGCCACCCGGCTCCGGGTTGGGCGCCGATGGCCTGTGCCCCCAGGGCGAAGGCGGTCAGCAGGACGACCGAGGGAAGGGTGAAGGCGACCCAGGCGGCGGCCATCCCGGCGTATCCGGCGCGGCGCAGTCCGATGGCCATGCCGACCTGGCTGGAGGCGGGTCCGGGCAGGAACTGGCACAGTGCCACCAGGTCGGCGTAGGCGGCCTCACCGAGCCAACCGCGACGCACCACGAACGCGTCGCGGAAGTAGCCCAGGTGCGCCACCGGTCCGCCGAACGAGGTCAGCCCCAGCAGCAGGAAGGACCGGAAGACCTCACCGGCTGTCCCGTGTGCGGTCGTGGTGGGTGCCGCCACGGCTCGGCCGCTCATCCGCGCACCGCCCGGCGGATTCCCGTCATCGGCGGAGGCAGGGTCATGGTCGGGCTCCTTCACGGCGGGAGGTCCGGATCGAACATCGTGTTCCGATATCGGGAGACGATATCGAAAACGAGTGCGGGGCCGTGGGGGAGGGGTGGTTCCCCGGGGCGGGGGCCGTCGTCGGTGACGCGGACGGCCAGTTGGAAGCGGAGGCGTTCGATCTCGACGCGCGTGGTTCCGCCCGGCAGGCCGGACGCGGTGTGCGCGTGGGAGTTGGTGACGAGCTCGGACACCACCATCGCCACGTCCCGCGCCAGGCGGACGCCGGAGTGCGAGACCTGGGCCGCCCACCGGCGGGCGACCGAGACGTCGCCGGGGTCGGAGCCGACCACGAGGCGGGAGGTGGTCGCGGTGCCGCAGAGGCGCCGGGGAAGCCGTGGCGGTTCGGGAACCGGGGCGGCACAGTGCATTTGTCTTTCCTGTCTTTTTCGTAAGAAGTGAGACCACACCCCGGGTCGGTGGAATCGGCGCCGAGGATTTTCTGGATTTGTCCTTTTTAAGATCTGTCGCAGCGGAGCCGAAGTAGAGCAGCGAAGGGGTGTGAGACCACGGTCGCACGCCCTTTTCGTCGCCCCGCCGTGAATCCGGTAACGGCTCACGGGCATTGGGGAAAGGCGCCGGAGCTTTTTCGGCCGACCGATTCCTGTGGGTTGTCGAGATTCGCCGCGCCCGCCCGATCACGTTCGGTAGTGTCCCGGTCGTGCCAACCATCGAACACGAGTTTCTGGTCGAACTCTTCCAGAACGCACCCGACCTCGCCCCCCGACTGGTGTCCCACGTCTTCGGGATCCAGGTCCCGTCGTACGCGGCGGCACGCCTGGAGTGCGGGAACCTGAACGACGTCCTGCCCACGGAGTACACCGCGGACTCCGTGATCACCCTGCGGGACCCCGCCCGCGTACGCACACTCGGCAAGAGGAGGAGCGACGCGACCGCGGCCATCATCGTGGAGATCCAACGGGGCAAGGACCAGGGCAAACCCCTGAGCTGGCCGGTGTACCTGACCACGCTGCGGGCGAGACTGCTGGGAGCCCCCACCTACCTCGTCACGCTGTGTCCCGATCGAGCGGTGGCCGCGTGGGCGTCCCAGCCGATCCCGATGGGCCACCCCGGCTACGACCTTCAGCCGTTGGTGATCGGCCCGGACGAGGCTCCGGTCGTCGCCGATCCGGTGGAGATCGGACGGTCGCCGGAGCTCGGGGTGTTGTCCGCCCTGGTCCATTCGGCCGCGCGGCCGGAACTGGTGGACGGCCTGATGGAGGGGCTGTCCAAGATCGACCCCGACCGCGCGGCGAACTACACTCAATTTGTCATGGCGCTGCTCGACGGGGCGGCGAAGGAACGCATGGAGGCGATTGTGGCGTCTGCGATCTACGAGTTCAGCACCCCGTTCACCGAGCAGTACGTGGCCAAGGGCCGCGCCGAAGGCGAAGCCGCGGCGATCCTGGAAGTCCTGGACGAGCGGGGTATCGCGGTGGGCGATGAGGTGCGCGAGCGCGTCACCGCGTGCACGGACCAGGAGCAGCTTCAGGCGTGGGTGCGCCGTGCCGTCAGGGTCGAGACCGCCGAGGAGCTCTTCGACTGAGGTCGAGCCCCACTGATGCCCCAGATGCCCGTACGGTTGGAGTGACCGTCCTCGCGCCATCCGTCCCCTTCCGCCGCGAGACGGATACAGCTCAGGTGATCACACCCCACCGCCATCCTGTCTCCGCCGGGCGGCACGATGGCGCCCTGGTCGGAGAGTGCACGTACGGCGGTATATGACAGCCAGCACCGCGAGCTGGGGCACCTGGGCTTCGTTCCCCATGAGTGGACCGCGCTCGTGACCTCGGTGCGCGTAGCCGAGTAGGCGACTCCGCTTCGGTGCCCGCCAGGCTGAATCCGGCGGGCACCGAGCCCCTCACCCACCCAGCGCGGCGTCGATCAGATCCACGAGCTGTTCGGCGGCCGCCGCCGTGTCGTACTCCGGGTCGCTGAGCCGCTCGGCGACGATCCCGTCGATCGCCCCGCCGACGATGATCGCCAGCGTTCGCGTGTCCCGACCCGCGTGTGCTCCGCGCGCCCGCCGCGCGCCGTCGATGATCTCCGCCAGCGGCCCCCATCGCTCCGCCGGCTCGTATCCCTCACCGCCGTGCGTCAGCGCCTCGGTGATCATCCGCGTGTGCCTCGGGTGCTCCCGCAGGTACCCGACCATGGAACGCACGTAGGCGGCCGGCGCCCCCTCGGGCGCGGCGGCCTCGACCTCCGCCGCCACGTGCCCCGCCAGCTCCGACAACACGTGGTCGCGCGCCGCCCGCACGACGGCGTCCTTGGACGGGAAGTGGTACAGCACCGCCGCCTTCGTGATGCCCGCGCGCTCTGCGATCCCGGACAGCGCGACACCGGCGAAGCCCCGGTCGGCGACCAGTTCGACGGTCGCCTCGATCAGTTGGGCGCGCCGCGCGCGCTCGGTCAGGGTCAGCTCCCCCGACTTCGACCTCGTCCTTGCCATGCCGGTGATTCTACCGTACGGTCAAATTACTAACCGATCGGTTAAAGGACCTCGTATGGGCACACGACACCCCAGTCCGCGACGGCGGTGGCTGGTCATCACGGGAATCTGCGTCCTCACCGCCCTGGTCGCGGCGGCGGCCCTGCGCTCACCCTCTCCGGTGGGCCACTGGAACAGCTCCCAGGGGCGCGACGAGTTCGCCGAGGTGTACGCCGAGGCCTTCGCCGCCCTACCCGAACCGGAGCGGACCCTCGACGTGCGCACGGACTTCGGTATCGTGCGCGCCTACCGCTTCGCGGGCGACGGTGACGCCTCCGCGCCCCTCGTGCTGCTGCCGGGGCGGGCGTCGGCGAGCCCCGTATGGGCCGACAACCTGCCCTCGCTGCTGGATATCGGCGACGTCTACACGATCGACCTCCTGGGCGAACCCGGTATGAGCGTCCAGGACCGCCCGATCGAGAACGACGCGGACCAGGCCCGGTGGCTCCACCAGGCGCTCGACGGCCTCCCGGAGGACGGCTTCCACGTCGTGGGCCTGTCGATCGGCGGATGGACGGCGGCCAACCTCGCCACCCGGCAACCGGACCTGATCGAGACGCTCACGCTCATCGACCCCGTGCACGTCTTCTCCGACATACCGCTGGGCACGGTCGTGCGCGCCCTCCCTGCCGCCCTGCCCTGGCTGCCCCGGTCCTGGCGGGACGGGTTCAACTCCTGGACAGCGGGCGGAGTGCCGGTGGAGGACGTCCCCGTGGCGGACATGATCGAGGCGGGGATGCGGCACTATACCCTGCGCCTGCCCCAGCCGACCAGGATCAGCGAGGAGGAACTGGGCCGCCTCGGCATGCCCGTCCTGGCGGTCATCGCCGGGGACTCGGTGATGCACGACGCCGAGGAGGCCGTGGCGACAGCAGAGCGAACCCTGGCCCCGGGGGAGGGCGGCGGCACCGTACGCCTCTACCCGGACGCCTCCCACGCCGTCAGCGGCGAGCACCCGGAGGAGATCGCGGCCGACGTCGCGGCGTTCGTCGGCCGAGGCTGAGAGGACACCTCACGGCACCGGCGTTCATCTCCGGCCTGTCGGCGCCGCGCGGGAACAGGCCACGGCCGCCGCCTCGCCGCGGCCGCCGCGCACCAGGCGCGGGCACGGGTCCAGCGCCGGCATGGCACGCCCCTCAGACCCGGGAGGGGGAGAGCCGGGTGCTGACCCCGCTGATCGTCCGCTCGAACATCCGGGTCGCCGTGCCGCGGGGCATGAGGACGGCCGCGCGCAGGGCGGCCTCGCTCTGGAGCAGGGTCCGCGGCCCCGAGGTCGCGATGCCCCGGGTGGCCGCATCGGCCGCCTTCACGGCCTGGCGGTCACGGCTGCGCCCGTAGGCGCGCAGGGCCGCCGCCGGATCGTCGTCGGCACCGAGTCCGTCGAGGGCGCGCAGGAGCGCCGCGACGTCCTCCAGCCCCTGCCCGGCTCCCTGGGCCAGGATGGGGGGCATCGTGTGCACCGCGTCGCCGATGAGGGCGCACCTGCCGCTCGACCACCGCAGCGGCGCGGGGTGCCGCCGGTGCGGGAAGAGTGCGAGGTCCCTGCCCGTCAGCGCGTCCAGGAGCCGGGTGACGGGAGGCGCCCAGCTCCGGTACCGGTTCCGCAGGAGGGTGAGTGCCTCCCCCGGACCGGCCTGGCCGTCCTCCTGACGCAGCCGGAAGTCGATGAGCCAGTTGACCTTGCCCCCTCCCGCGGGGTTGATCCCGACCCCGCCCTCCCGTCCGAGGAACATCAGGGCTCGGGAACCGAGGTCGAACGGCGCGTCGACGAGGCCCTGCCACGTGGCCACGCCGGTGGGCCGCGCGGTCAGGGCGGAGCCGAAGAGCGCGGTGCGCACCCGGGAGTTGACTCCGTCGGCGCCGATGAGCAGGTCAGCGGAGTACTCGGCGCCGTCCTCGGTCGCCACACGCACGACCCGGCCGTCGTCGTGGACGTGTGCGCAGTGGGCGCCGAAGCGGAAGATCTCCTCGGGCAGGTCCTCGACGAGTCGGGCGAGCAGTGTCGGTCGGGTGATCCCCAGTGTCGGGGCGCCGAACCGCTCCTCCAGCCGTACGGTGTCCACGGACATCACCGGACGCCCGCGGGAGCTGTGGGCGTCGAGGGCCTCGATGCGTTCTCCCGCTCCGTTCAGGCGGACCCCGAGGTCGCCCAGGACCGTGGTGCCGTTGGGCCACAGGACGATCGCACAGCCGGTGTCGCGTAGGGCGGGTGCCCGCTCGAGCACGGTCACCTCGTGCCCCGCGGCCAGGAACCCCTTGGCCGCCGCCGTTCCCGTGATTCCCGCCCCGACGATGAGCACGCGCATGACCGACCCCACATCCACGACCTTGAGTAGTACTACACCTAGTCGTACAGCTGGTTCCGGAGGGGCGGACACCGGGGCGGGGAAACGTCCCCCCGTCCTGGTCACGGGGGCGGCACGGTGGTCGCACCGGGGGAGGCGCCACATCCGCGAGTTCACGTACCGGCGGCGGACCCGGTCCGCCTCGCCCTGACCGTCTTCACGGCCGGGGCGGCGCCCGAGCCCCGGCCCCCGCATCGGATGGCCCGGGCGGCGCCCCCGTGACCGGAAGACGCCGCCCGGATACCGCCGTGCGCGCCGCCACGCCGTGGCCGACGCTTGGCGTCGGAGGGCCTCAGCCCTGTCGGCGCACCCCGGGGGTTCCGGCGTCGATGACGAAGCGGGCGCGGTCGATGATGGGCGCGCCGGGCTCGGAGACGTAGTCCACGACTCGGTAGTCGGCCGTCCACTCAGTGGGGGTGACGGTGTTGCGCACGTAACCGCGCCTGCGGTTGATGAAGTGGATGTGCGGGTTCTCCCGGAGCTGGACGGCGTCGGTGGGTCGCTGGTCCTCCCCGTCCCGCCCGCTGGTGAAGGACGTACCGACCAGCTCGGTGGCGACGGTGGCGGAATCCGGGTCGTCGAAGTCGGCCTTGACGTCGGCGACGTAGTTGGCGTGCACGTCACCGGTGATCACCACGGGGTTGTCGACCGTGGCCAGGTGGTCGCGCACGCGGTCGCGCTCGACCCGGTAGTTGTCCCAGGCGTCGTTGCTGACGTTGACCGCGTCGCCGTCGGCGAAGTCGCGCTGGGAGAAGAACACCTGCTGGGCCAGGACGTTCCAGCGCGCCCGGGAGCCCGTGAGGCCGTCGAGGAGCCACTGGCGCTGCCGGGCCCCGAGCAGGGTGCGGTTCGGGTCGCCGCGGTCGACGTCGGGGACCTGCACGTCCCGGTACTGGCGCGTGTCCAGCAGGTGCACGTCCACCAGGTCGCCGAAGTGGAGTCTGCGGTACAGCCGCAGGTCGGGGCCGGTGGGGCGCTGGGACCGGCGCAAGGGCATGTGCTCGTAGTAGGCCTGGAAGGCCGCCTGGCGCCGCAGGAGGAACTGCTCGGGGGGAACGTCCTCGCCGTAGGAGGTGTCGTCGGCCCAGTTGTTCTCCAGTTCGTGGTCGTCGAAGACCACGGCCCAGGGAAAGGCGGCGTGCGCGGCCTGGAGGTCGGCGTCACTCTTGTACTGGGCGTGCCGCAGCCGGTACTCGGCCAGGGTCCGGATCTCCCGGGGCGGGTAGTGGCCGCGCCCGATCTCGCCTTGGTCGCCGGTCTCGTAGATGTAGTCGCCCAGGAACGCGACCAGGTCCAGGTCCTCCTCGGCCAGGTGGGCCTGGGCGGTGTAGTGGCCGTTGGTGTAGCTCTGGCAGCTGGCGAAGGCGAACGCGAACCGGTCCACCCGCGCGCCCGGCGCCGGGGCGGTCCTGGTCCGGCCCACGGGACTGATCTCGCGGCCGCAACGGAAGCGGTAGAAGTACTGGGCTCCGGGACGCAGACCCTCGACCTCCACGTGGACGGCGTGGGCCCGGTCGGGGTCGGCCGTCACGGTGCCGGCGGCGCTGATCCGCCGGAACCGCTCGTCCTCGGACACCTGCCACTGGACGGGGACGCGCCAGTCGGGCATACCGCCCCGGCCGTCCTCGGCCAGCGGCCGGGGCGCCAGCCGGGTCCAGAGCACGACGCTGTCGGGCAGGGGGTCGCCGGAGGCCACGCCCAGGGTGAAGGGTTCGGGGATCCGGCTCGCACGGGAGGTGGCGTCGGCGAGGGCCTCGGCGCCGCCGAAGGTCCCCAGGGCCGCGGCGCTCAGTCCGACCGCGCCGCCGACCAGGACCTGGCGGCGGGTCGTCGCGTAGGGGGAGGTCGAGGACGCGACGGTGGCTTCCGGGAGGAGGGGGATGGGGGAGTGCGGGGTGGGGGTACGGGGCATGGGAGCTCCTGGGGTGTGGGCGGCTCACCGCCGGGGCGAGGGGGCCGTCCACTATCCGGCCACGCGATGCGGTACACCCCAACCAGCGGACGGTGAACGTTGGTGGCGCCATGGTGACGAACAGTTGACGTTCCGTCGTGGGACGAACACAGGGACGGTCACGGGGTGCGCCGTGCGTCCCGACCGCGGGCATGACGTCCTGGTGGGAGGCCATGTGACCGCACTGGTGGCGTTCGGTGTCGGTCCGTCCGCTCGGCCACATGCTAGATCGATACCGTGTGAATATCACTGATTACACACCGCGTCGTTCTCGTGTGTGGGTGTGCCCGGAGGGGCGGACGGTGCTTCGTCCGCCGGGCGCTCGGTGGCTCAGTCCTCGAACCCGCGGGTGGTGGCGGCGACGGGAGGGGGTGTGGGCGGGCGGCCCGTGAACGGTCGCGCGCCCAACAGGTACAGCCCGAGCAGGGACAGCCAGGTCAGTCCGCTGACCAGACTCAGCCGCTGGAACAGCCCGCCGAGGGGAGCCCACCCGCCCGCCTGGCCGAAGCCGAGGCTGGCCAGGACGAAGCACGTCACGAAGACCACGGCGGTGAGCAGCGAGTACACGACCCAGCCGGGGCGCCCCCAGCGGGCCGTCGCGCGGGCCATGACCACCATGGCCACGGGCAACCCCAGGAAGACGGGGGCGGAGAAGAGGTCGTGGAGCACGCCGACGGGGGTGTAGGAGATCGGGTCGGGCGTTCCGGGAGGGTAGCCGCTGACCGGGTCGGTGACGAACACACCGGAGCCGACCAGCCCGATCCCGTAGGCGCCCACCATCAGGGGGACCCACACCGAACCCGCGCCCCCGCGGCGCCCTGGTCCGGCGGCCCCGCCGGGCGCCGCCGCGGGGCGAGGCCTGAGCGCGCGGCGCAGCCCCACGGCGAAGGCCAGGCCCAAAGTCCCGGCGACGAGGAAGTTGGCCGTCTGCGCCCACCCGTGCTCACCCAGAGCCAACCCGCTCACCGGGTGGCGGAGCAGGTCGTAGTCGGGCAGGTGCACGACCCCGGCCAGGAGGAACCCGGCGACGAACAGCGGCCCCGAGACCACCCCCGACCACAGCAGCGCCCGTGTGGTCCGCGTGCCGTCCACCCGCTCCTCCGATCGTGTTCGACCCTGTGGTCAGCGTCCTGCCTACCGCATCGCGCCCGAGCGGGAAAGACGGTCCTTCTCCTTACTCCGCAGCGCGCCGCGGGCGTAGGGTGGTGCCATGCGCAAGCGACATTGATCCCCCGCCACAGGCCGGTCGACGGCACACGCACGCGGACCACCGGGAGGACCCCACACCCGGTGTCCCTCGTCGTGCGACCGAAAGACCTCCATGCGAACCCTGTCCTCCCGCGTGTCCGGCGCGCGCACGTCACGTCTGACGCTGCCGCTGTACGCCTACGCCGCCACCGAGGAGTTCATCCTCCTCTACCCCCTGTACGCGCTGCTGTTCCAGGAACACGGCCTGTCGGTGGCCCAGATCAGCTCCCTGTTCTTCCTCTGGTCGGCGACCGGCCTCCTCGTCGCCGTCCCGTCCGGCGCCTGGGCCGACGTGGTGCCGCGGCGCTACCTGCTGGCCGCCGCCCCGCTCCTGGCCGCCGCGGCCTTCACCCTGTGGTTGGTGGCACCCTCCTACTGGGCCTTCGCCCTCGGCTTCGTCCTGTGGGGGGCGGGCGGTGCTCTGTCCTCCGGCGCCCTGGAGGCACTGGTGCACACCGAACTCGCCCTCCGGGACGCGACGGACCGCTACGCCGCGATCATGGGCGTGCGGCGCACGCTGGGGGTGGTGGCCGCGGGCGGCGCCACACTGCTGGCGATCCCCGTCATGTCCGCGGGCGGCTACCCGGCGGTCGGCGCGGCCAGCGTCGCCGCGTGTGCGCTGTGCTTCCTCACCGGGCTGGCCCTGCCCGAACACCGGGAGGACGCCGCGGCGTCTGAGGCCGACGGCGCGCGTGACCGCACCGGCGGTGTGGACGACGCGGACGGACCGGACGGCCAGGTGGACGCGCGAGCCTCCGAGAAACCGCCCGTGTCCGCCTACACCGCCGCGTTGCGCGCCGGTCTGGCCGAGGCCCGGGCCAGCCGCGCCGTTCGCACGGCGATCGTGCTCGTGATCGTGGTCGGCGTGTTCTGGGGCGTGTTGGACGAGTACCTGCCGTTGCTGGCGGTCGNGCCGTTCGTCGTCCTGGTGGCCTGGACCGGGGCCAGCGTCGGAGGACTGGCCGCCGGGCCCGCCGCCCGCCTGCCCGCCCGCGCCCTGCCGTTCCTGCTGGGCGCGGGCGGGGTCGCCATCGGGGCGGGCGCGCTGTTGGGCGGCCCCCTCGGGTGGGCCCTGATCGGGGTGGGGTTCGGCGCCTGCCAATCCATGGACGTGCTCGTCGACGCGCGGCTCCAGGACAGCATCACCGGCCCCAGCCGGGCCACGGTGACGTCCTTGGCGGGGCTGGGCACCGACGCCCTCACCCTCACCTCCTACGCTGTGTACGCGGGTGCGTTCGCCCTCCTCGGGCACGCGGAGGCCTTCGCCCTGTTCGCGGCCCCCTACCTGCTGGCCGCGGCGGTGTGGGCGCGCTCCGGTGCGCGACGGGGCCGAGACAGTTCGTGTGCGAGCCAATAGCATCGGGGACTGTGGGATATCAGATGACGAACACCACGAACAGCGATACCCCGGGCACCGCCTCCGTGCGCGGGATCGACGTCAGCTACACCGACCGTGGCGCCGGCTACCCCCTTCTGATGATCCACGGCCATCCCTTCGACCGCACGGTGTGGGAGCCGCAGGTACGGGCACTGGCCGGGCGCGGCTACCGGGTCATCACCCCCGATCTGCGTGGGTACGGCCACAGCTCGGTCGTGCCCGGAACCACGACCCTGGAGACGTTCGCCCGTGACCTGGCGGCCCTGGTCGGCCACCTGGGCCTGGGCGTGGTGGGGATCGTCGGGTTGTCCATGGGCGCCCAGGTCGCCTTGGAGCTGTACCGGCTCTTCCCCGACGGGGTCGACACGCTCACCCTGGTGGCCACCACCCCGCACGCCGAGACCGAGCGGGGCCGGGGAGACCGCCAGCGGATGGCCGAGCGTCTGTCGGCCGAGGGCATGGGCGGGTACGCCGACGAGATGATCGTGGGGATGATGAGCCCGGCCAACGTGCGTGGGATGCCCGAGGTCGCCGCCCGCGTGCGTGCCATGATGCGCGCGGTTCCGCCGGAGGGGGCCGCGGCCGCTCTGCGGGGGCGGGCCCGGCGGCCCGACCACGTGCCACTGCTCAAGCGGGTGTCGTGTCCGACGCTCCTGGTCGCGGGGCGGGAGGATCCTTTCACCCCGCCCGAGCTCGCCGAGGCCATGCACGTGCTCGTGCCGGACTCGGTGGTGGAGATCGTGGAGGGAGCCGCCCACCTGCCCAACCTGGAACGGCCGGACCGGTTCAACGAGGTCCTGCGCCGGTTCCTGGAGCAACGGCGCACCCGCCGGGGCCGGTGAGCGGCGTCCGGTCCGCTCACCGGCCCCGCGCCCGGCGGGCCGCCCGGGGGCGTCAGCCCCGTTCGTCGGTGGTCCCGGTGCCGGCACCGGGACCGTCCGGGCCGTCACGGACCGGTTCGTCGTCGGCATCGGAACCACCGCCCGGGGAGTGCGCGAAACCGTCGGGATCGCCCAGCATCCCCCGCTCCGTCCCGGCCACGACCCTGGTGGCGGTCAGGTCACCGGTGACGTTGCACATGGTGCGGCCCATGTCCAGGATCGCGTCGATCCCGGCGACCCAGCCCACCGGGGCCAGGGGCAGGCCCACCGAGGTCACGGCCATCGACAGCATGACCAGTCCGGCCCCGGGAACCCCGGCCGTGCCGACCGAGGCCAGGACACCCACCAGCACGACCGTGAGCAGCTGTCCGAGGCTGAGTTGGACCCCGGCGATGTTGGCGACGAACACGGTGGCCGCGCCGACGTAGATCGCGGTGCCGTCCATGTTGATGGTGGCGCCCAGCGGGAGGCTGAACCCGTAGACGCCCTCGCGCACGCCCATCCGCCGGGCCGCCTGGGTGGTGACCGGGAGGGTTCCGCTGCTGGAGCGGGTGACGAAGGCGGTCAGCATCGGGTCCTTGGCCGCCGTGAAGAACCGCGTCAGGGGCGCCCGGAACAGCGCCAGGATCAGGACGTAGGCGATGATCTGGACGAGGATCGCCCCGTAGACGACGGCCGTGAGCCGCAGCAGGGGCACGATCACCTCGGTGCCGGTCTCGGTCAGGACGGCGGCGATCAACGCGAACACACCGACCGGGGCGTACTCCAGGACGCCGCGCACGACCCTGAAGACCAGTTCGACCGCGCCGTCCACGACGCGCTTGAGCAGCAGACCCGACTCCCGGACGCGGTCGTCGCCGCTGCCGAGCATGAAGGCCAGGGCCAGCCCCGCCACGATCGCGCCGAACATCACGGCCAGGACGTTGCCCTCGGCCAGCGCCTGGAACGGGTCGGCGGGGACGATGTCGAGCAGGACCTCGGTCACGGGCGTCGGCTCGGGCGCCGCCTGGCCCTGCTCGGGGGCGTCGAGCCCGGATCCGGGGGAGACCGCCATGGCCAACGCCACCCCGACCGTCATCGCCAGCGCCGACGTGACCAGGTAGAACGCCAGGACCTTGAGGCCGATGCGGCCCAGGCGCTGGGGGGAGAGCGAGGCCACTCCCGCGATCAGGGTGGTGATGATCAGCGGCAGGATCAGCATCCGCAGCAGGCGCAGGAAGAGCTCGCCGAGGGGTTCCAGGACGGGCAGGGCCCAGTCCTGCCAGCCCAGGACGTTGGCGGCCAGTCCGAAGGCCACGCCCGCGGTCAGGGCCACGGCCATCTTCCAGATGAGGGGGATGTCGAGGTAGCGGCGCCACGGTGAACGCGGCGCCGAGGGGGTGGTCGTGGACATCGTCGTCCTTACGCGCTGGGGGAACGGGTGACCGGTTCATACCGAAGCGTGACCCAGCACACACGTCACGATCGTGTCTCCGCCGTCACGCCGCGCGACCGAACCGCCCCCCACGGGCCGTCGGCCGCCCCCCTCGGTTCCCGCCAGGTCAGGACGACCGCCCCGGGGCGCGGCGAACACACCGAAGCCGAGGTGGGCCGACACCGTCCCCCGGGACAGTGCCGCCAGACCGACCAGGAACAGGCCCGTGAAGAGCCAGAAACCGAAGGGGGAGGGGAAGGGGAGGTTTTCACCCCGGCGAGGGTGGCGACCGCGCCCCCGGCCCGTTCCGCGGGCGGCGAAGCCCGGTGACGGCCGGACCCGGCCCGTGCCATGGTGGGCCTTCCCGCCCCTGATCCGGAAGGCCTCCCGTGACCGCGGCCGACGACGAACGTTCCCGACACCGTCCCGCCTCCGGAGGCGAACGGCTGGGCGGCGACTACTGGCGGCTGTTGGGCGCCAGCGCCCTGGGCAACCTCGGCGACGGCGTCGCGCTGGTCGCCCTGCCCTGGTACGCCTCCACCCTGACCGACGACCCCCTGGCGGTGGCCGCGGTCGGTGCGGCCACCCGGCTGCCGTGGCTGCTCATGGCGCTGGTCGCGGGGGTGGTGGGGGACCGGGTGGACCGGCGGCGCCTGATGGCGTTCTCCGGCGGCGGCAAGGCGATGGTCCTGGTCGCCCTGGCCGTGCTGGTGGCCGCGGACACGGCCGGCGTGGGGACCGTGGTGGCGGCGGCGCTGCTGGTCGGGGTGTGCGAGGTGCTGTTCGACAACACGGCCCAGGCGCTGCTGCCGTCGGTCGTGCCGCGCGAGCGCCTGGAGCGCGCCAACGGCACCCTGTTCAGCGTCGGGGAGGTCGCCAGCCGGTTCGTGGGCGCCCCGGTGGCCGGGCTCCTGGTCGCGGTGTCGGTGGCGTGGGCGTTCGGCGCGCAGGCCGCCCTCGTGGCGTGCGCCGTGCTGGTGCTGCTCACCCTGCGCGGGGGTCCGCGCCGGTTCGGGCCCGAGGGGAAGGAGGGGGAGGAGGAACACCCCCCGATGCGCGTGATGCTGGCCGAAGGGGTGGTGTGGCTGTGGCGGCACCGGCTCCTGCGCACCCTGGCCCTGGTGCTGGCCCTGTCCAACCTGGCGGGGACGATGAACAGCGCGATCCTGGTGCTGTTCGCCCAGGACGTGCTGGGCCTGGGGCCGCGCGGGTACGGGTTGCTGCTCACCGCCACGGCCGCCGGGATGATCGTCGGCGCCCAGTTCGTGCCGTGGCTGATCCCGCGCGTGCCGCCCGGCGCCACCCTCACCCTGGCCCTGGCCGTCCAGGGCGCGGCCTACACCGCCGTCGCGGTGTTCCCGAGCGTGGCGCTGTTCGCGGTGCTGTGGGTCGTGGTCGGGTTCGCCGTCGTGTGGTGGAACGTGCTCACCCTGTCGCTGCGCCAGCGCGTCATCCCCGACCGGCTGCTCTCCCGGGTGCTGTCGGCCTACCGCACCCTCGGGTGGGGTGCCGCCCCGATCGGTATGGCGCTGGGCGGCGGCGTCGCGGCGGCCCTCGAAGGGGTCGTGGGGCGCACGGCCGCGCTGTCGGCGCCCTTCCTGGTGTCAGGCGCGCTCAGCTTCGCGCTCGTGGTGGTGGCGGCCCGCCACCTGACCACCGCCACCGTCGAGCGCGCCCTGGCCGCCGCCGGGGCTGGGGACTGACGGGGGGGGGG
>NZ_ANBC01000141.1 GCF_000341125.1 Nocardiopsis lucentensis DSM 44048
GTCCCGGCCGGGACGGCACCCCGCATGCTCAGGCCCGTTCCACCGGCACCCAGAGCTCACCCTCGGCGCCACTGTGGTCCTCGGCGTACTCCACCCGCAGGATCTCGGGCCCCGCGACCGTGCGGTAGGCCGGGTTCGACGGGAACCACTGCGCGTACGCGTCGGCCCACAGCCGCTGCACGGCCTCGGGCATCTCGTCGGCGGAGGCGCCGAACGGGAAGACCGCCCACGTTCCGACCGCGACCTCCAGCGTGTCCATGCCCTCGGGGGCGGGCTCGGACGTGGCCGCGGCCTGGTAGTAGTCCAGTTCGCTGCCCTCCGCGCGCTCGGGCTCGATGTTGTCGGTCACCGAGAGCAGCCCTCTGGGCTCCTGGTCGCTCATCCGTGCGAGCCGGGCGTGCTCATCCGCGCCCAGCCCTCGGACGAACTCCTCGATGGCCGTGTTCGGTCCCTCGTGCACCAGCGGCACGCGTGCCTTGTGGCCCACCAGGCGGAACGCCTCCTTGTCCACGACGCGATAACGCATGTCCTCGCTCCCTTCGACGGTCAGACGAAACATCAGTCGGGGTTGGGACCGCAGGATTGCTCCGGTACGCCGGGCCTCGCCCGGACTGACCCCGTGCAGGGCACGAAACGCCCGGGTGAACGCCTCCGCCGACCCGTAGCCGTGGCGTACCGCGACCTCCAGCAGAGTGCGCCGTCCGTCGAGCACCTCGGCCCCGGCCAGAGTCAACCGGCGTCGCCGCACGTACTCCGACAACGGCATCCCGGCCAGCGCCGAGAACATCCGCCGGAAGTGGTGTTCGGTGGTGAGCGCCTCACGCGCCACCGCCGCCACGTCCACCTCGCCCCGGAGGTCGTCCTCGATCCGCTCCAGGGCCCGGTTCAGCCGTTCCAACACGGTCCCACCTCCCTCTTCCACCACCGACGTTAGGAGTGACGGCCCCGGCCGGACCCGACAGTCGCGGGGCGGGGNCGGTCAGGTCCGCGCGGGGTCGTCCGGACCCGTCGTCGCGCCTCTTCGCTCGGGCAAGCCCAGGACATCGTTGGGCAAGAAGCGCGTCTGGTCCGACGTGCCGACCACCGCGGGCACCCACCATGGAAACCAGGATGGCCTGACGGCCGACCCTGAGAAGGAGGTGGGCGGGGCGGGGGACACACGCTCCGCGGACACATGGACCTTGGTTTTCTGCGTCCTCTGTACGAAAGCGACGCTCCGGTGGCCTCGGTGCACCTGGACACCAGCCGCGGCACCAGGGACGCCGACAAGGAGATCGAGCTGCGCTGGCGCCACCTGCGCGAGGAGTTGGCCTCCCTGGGCACCGACGAGGCCACGCTGAACGTCCTGGAGGAGGCCATCGGCGAGGGGGACTCGAGGGCGTTCGGCGCGCACGGCCAGTCCCTGTTCGCCTCCGACGGTCAGCTCCTGGCCGCGCACACGCTCACCGAACCCCCCAGGCAGGACCGCGCCACGTGGCTGCCGATCCCCGACGTGCTTCCCGTGGCCGTCGACCGGGGCCGTCACCTGCCCTACGTCCTGGTGGCGCTGGACCGCGTCAACGCGCACGTGACCGCCTATCCCGCCGCCCCGAGCCGGGGTCCCGCGGCGGAGCACGACCTGACCGGCAGGAACCTGCACGGCATCGACGTCATGAGCCGGGGCGGCCCGGGCAACCTGGGCGGCTACAACGGACGCTTCACCAGCAAGCAGGTCGCCCAGGACATGTGGCGGGAGAACACCGCCAAGGTCGCCGAGCACGTGCGGGACGCGGTCGCGGAGGTCGGCGCGGAGGTGATCTTCGTCGGCGGCGACGCGGAGGCGATCGCCTACCTGCGCGACAACCTGGCCGAGCGCCGGCTCGACACACCGATCCTGGTGGTCGCGGGCGGGCGCGGCGGTCCCGACGCCGAGGAGCGCCTGCACGAGGCGGCGGCTGAGGCGCTGCGCGAGTTCGTCGAGCAGGGCCAGGAGCACGTGGCCGCCGAGTACCAGCGCAAACTCGCCCATGACCAGGCTGTCTCGGGCACCGAACCGACGCTGCCGATGCTGTCGGAGGCGCGGGGGCGCACCCTGTTGGTGGGGGCTGAGCGCGACCGCGAACCGCAGCTGTGGGGTTCGCCGAACGAACCGGTCCTGGTGGGGGTGCACAGCAACGACATGGACGACCCGAACACCGCGTTCCGGGCCCCGGCCAGCGCGCTGATGCTGCGGTCGGCGGTGATGTCCGACTCGGGGTTCACCGAACTGCGCGAGGGCGGCGAGCCCAGTACGGACATCGGCGCCATCCTGCGCTACGCGGGCCGGGGCTGACCCGGGGCGCGCCGTCAAGACCGGGCACGCCGCCGGCGATGCTCCTGTGGACGTCAGGCGTCGCCGGCGGCGTGCAGGTGGGTGCGTTCTCCGTTGTGGTCGAAGATGGTGAGGATCTCCACCGGCCCCTCGTGTGCGCCGACGGCGTGCGGGGTCATGGTCGAGAACTCGGCGGCGTTGCCCGTGTGGATGAGGATGGTCCGCTCGCCCAGGCGGAGCAGGGCGGTGCCGGACAGGACGGTGAACCACTCGTGGCCCGGGTGCACGGCCAGGTGCTCTGGACCGGTGGGGCGGTCGGGGGTGATGCGCATCTTGGCCACGGTCACGCCGTTGAGGGAGCGCTCGCGCGACAGCAGCCAGGTGGTCGTCCCCTGGGCCTGACAGGGCTGTGGCCGGATGACCACGTCCTCGTCGTCGGCGGATTCGACGAGCTGGTCGAGCGTGGTGTCCAGCGCTCGGGCGATGGGCACCAGCTGGTCGAGGGCGATCCTGCGCCGCCCGGTCTCGATCCGGCTCAGGTTGGACGGGCTGAGGTCGCAGCGGGCGGCGAGGGTGTCCAAGGTCCAGCCGCGTGCGAGCCGCAGGCCGCGGATGCGTTGGCGAATCACGGTGTCCAGATCACATTCTTGCTCCATAGGCAAGAGGGTATGCGAAAAAGACAGATCGTGATTAGCGTGGAAACATGACACACCACGCCCACCAGCACGAACACCACGCCCACCGGCACGACGGTGGACACACCCACCGCGGCGAGGCGGGACTGGCCGACCTGCTCGACCTTGACGCCGAGGTCTTCGCGCCCCACCTGGACGACCTCATCACCTGGGTCGACGAACACACGACGGCGACGCCGGGAACCATCGCCGACGTGGGCTCCGGAACCGGAACCGGGACCCTGGCCCTGGCACGGCGCTTCGAGGCGGCCCGGATCGTCGCGGTCGACCAGTCCCCGGCCATGCTCGACCGTCTGCGCGACGCTGCCCGGGCGCGGGGGCTGACCGACCGGGTGCGCACCGTCGAGGCCGACCTGGACGACGCCTGGCCCCCGATCGGCTCCGTCGACCTGGCGTGGGCGGCCGCCTCGCTGCACCACGTCGAGGACCCCGACCGGCTGCTCCGCGATCTTCACGGGGCCCTCGCCCCCGGCGGTCTGCTGGTCGTCGTCGAGATGGACACGCTGCCGCGCTTCTTGCCCCACGACATCGGGTTCGGCCGCCCCGGCCTGGAGGAGCGCTACCACGAGGAGGTCGCGCGGGACGGCTGGAACGCGTACCCGAACTGGGGGTCGCATCTGGAACGCGCCGGTTTCGAGGTCGTCCAGGAACGCGACTTCGCCTTCGAGGCGCACCCGGCGCCACCGAGCGCGAACCGCTACGCCCGCGACTACCTCGGCCGTGTCCGCTCCGCGCTCGCCGACCGGCTGGGCGCGGACGACCTGGCGGCCCTGGACCGACTTCTGCGGGACGAGGCCCCCGAGTCCGTCCTGAACCGCGCGGAACTGACGGTACGCAGGGCCCGCACGGCCTGGGCGGCGCGCCGCCCCTGACCCACCGGATCGAGACCAGACCACGCAACGGGAAAGGGATGTCGCAGTGAACACGGAACAGAACGTGGACGTGGCCGTCATCGGAGGCGGCGCGGCGGGGTTGAGCGCGGCCATCACGTTGGCGAGGTCGCTGCGCTCGGTGATCGTCGTGGACGCCGGTGAACCGCGCAACGCCCCGGCCGAGGGGGCACACAACGTCCTCGGCCTGGACGGCGTCGCCCCTCGGGACCTGCTCGCCACGGGACGGGCGGAGGCCGAACGGTACGGGGCGAGGGTCCACGAGGACCGGGCCGTCGCCGCGCGCCGCCGGGGCGACGTCTTCGAGGTGGACCTCGCCGTCGGCGCGACCGTACGGGCTCGGCGACTCCTGCTCGCGACAGGGCTCGTCGACGAGCTCCCCGCCGTCCCCGGTGTGCGGGAGCTGTGGGGCGGAGGCATCCTGCACTGCGCCTACTGCCACGGATGGGAGGTGCGCGGGCAGCGCATCGGTGTACTGGGCACCAGCCCCATGAGTGTCCACCAGGCCCTGATGTTCCGTCAGCTCAGCGAGGACGTCACCCTCTTCGTCCACACCATGCCCGACCCGGACGACGACGCCTGGGAGCAGCTGGCCGCGCTGAACATCCAGGTCGTGGACGGCACCGTGCGGATGCTGCGCACCGACGGGGGCGTCCTGCGGACGGTCGTCCTCGCCGACGGACACGAGTTCGCGGTGGACGCGGTGACCGTCACCCCCCGGTTCATCGCGCGCTCGGACCTGTACGAACAGCTCGGCGGCACACTCACCGAGCACCCGATGGGGGCGTTCGTCGCCACGGGGCCAAAGGGCAGGACCGACGTCCCGGGCGTCTGGGCGGCGGGCAACACGAGCGACCTCGCGGCGATGGTCACCGCGGCCGAGGGGGCCGGAGTCGAGGCCGCCACCGCCATCAACGCCGACCTGGTCACCGAGGACGCGGCCGCGGCCGTGCGCGCCCGCGCGCAACGGTACGCCGCGGTCTGATCCGTGGACCGCCGTCCCCGGCGCGGCCCCGGTCGGCACACGTGGCGGATATGCTTCTGCGCTCACCCACGGCCGGCGCGGCATGGGGCGGACGGACGGGAGAGGACACGCGTGGAGACAGCCTGGCGGGACGCCTGGGGGCACCTGCGCGCCGCCCTGGAACCCCTGCTCGGGGGAGCGCGGTCGTTCGTCGCGGTCCTGGCGGGGCTGCTGACGGCCCTGTTGACTCTGGTCCTCACGCTGGTGGCACTGGCCGCCCTTCCCCTCCTGGCCTGGCGCCGTTCCCGGGCGAGGACGGCATCCGTCCTCGCCGGGTGGACGGTGCGGCTCGGCGACGCGGAGGTGGCCAGGCTCGCGCGGTGGGGCGGGCTCGCCGTCCACCCGGACGCCGGGTCCGCGCGGCGCGCGGTGTACCTGGCCTCCCGGCTGCCCGTGGCGTGCGTGTCGGCTCTCCTGCTGTTCGTGTTGGGCGGACTGCTGGGCCTGTTCACGGTCGGCGCGGTGTGGGAGGTGGTGAGCGGCACGGCGTCGGAGGTGCGGATCTCCATGCCCGGCGTGAGTCTGTCCACCTCCACGTTCGCCCTGGGCCTGGGGTTCACCCTGGTGACGTTCCTGGCGCTGTGGGTCGGGGTGCTCGCGGTCACCGCACTGGACCGGCTGCTGGCCCGCCGGCTCCTGGGACCCAGCTCTGAGGACCTGCTCCACCGGCGCATCGACGAGCTGGCCCGGTCCCGCTCCGGGATCGTCCAGGCCGTCGACGAGGAGCGCCGCCGCATCGAACGCGACCTGCACGACGGCGTCCAGCAACGGGTGGTGGCCCTCGCGATGCTCCTGGGGCGCGCCCAGCGCGGCAACGACGCCGAACGCACCGGCCAGCTGATCCGCCAGGCCCACGGACAGACCCGTGTCCTGTTGGACGAACTGCGCGACGTGGCCTGGCGGGTCTACCCCACGGCCCTGGACACGCTCGGGTTGGAGGCCGCCCTCGCCGAAGTCGCCGACCGCACGCCCCTGCCGGTCTCGGTCGACTCCGACCTGGCCGAGCCCCTGCCGGGCCCCGCCGCCACGGCGGTGTACTTCGTGGCACGCGAGGCCATCACCAACACCGTCAAGCACGCGCACGCGAGCGGGGTGGTCGTCACCGTGCGCGCCGACCACACGGGTGTGGAGTTGAGTGTGGCCGACGACGGCCGCGGCGGCGCTGAACCGGACGGAAGCGGACTGACCGGGCTCGCCCGCCGCCTGCGGGCGATCGACGGCACCCTGTCCGTGCACAGCCCCGAGGGCGGGCCCACGGTCGTGCGCGCCTTCGTCCCCCTGTGATCGACAATTGTCCCCGGACCGCCCCCAACGGACACGGAGCCCCCATGCGCCTGGTGATCGCCGATGATTCAGTTCTGCTTCGGGAGGGGCTGGTGCGCCTCCTGAAGGAGGAGGGACACGAGGTCGTGGCCGCGGTCGGTGACGCCGACGCCCTGGTCAACGCGGTCGCCGAGCACGCACCCGACGCCGCCGTGGTGGACGTGCGCATGCCCCCGACCCACACCGACGAGGGGCTGCGCGCCGCCCTGGACGTGCGCGCCGAGCACCCCGACGTGGCGGTGCTGGTGCTGTCGCAGTACGTGGAGCAGCGCTACGCCGCCGAACTGCTCGCCGGGTCCTCCGGCGGGGTCGGGTACCTGCTCAAGGACCGGGTCTCGGAGGTCGGGGAGTTCCTCGACGCGCTGGAGCGGGTGCGCGGGGGCGGCGCGGCCTTCGACCCCGAGGTCGTGCGCCGCCTGCTGTCCCGCACCACCCACACCGATCCGCTGGCGGCGCTCACCCCGCGCGAGCGCGACGTGTTGGAGCACATGGCCCAGGGCCTGGCCAACGGCACCATCGCCGAGCGCCTGTACGTGTCGGTCAGCGCGGTGGAAAAGCACGTCAACGCGATCTTCGACAAGCTGGGGCTCGCCCACACGACCGGCTACAGCCGCCGTGTGCTGGCGGTGCTGCGCTATCTGGGATCGTGAGACGTGCCGCCCAGGGTCAGCGGCAGGTCCTCGGGCAGGTCGTCCAGCGTGGCCGCCCCGTGTAGGTGGTGCACTCCCGCGTCCAGACCGTCCACCACGGTGGTGGCCCAGGCGGTCAGGGCGGCGGTGGCGCGCGATTGACCGTGCCCGCGTGCCCAGCGCACGTGTTCCCCGGCCCTCGCGAGCACCGTCCAGGCGTCGGAACCGGGCAGGTGCAGCCCGGTGGGCAGGCGGCGGGCGCCGGGCAGGCGGGTGAGTCCGGCCAGGGCGACCGTCAGGGGCGCGGTGTCCAGCCCGAAGTGGGTGCGCACCGGTCGGCCGAGGTCACGGGTCAGGACGTGTTGATCGCTGAAGTCGGCCCGGTACAGGCGCCGCCGGCCCTGCCCCGGCAGGGTGAACACCGACGGCCGCGTGTAGTTGCGCACCGGTGTCCGGGTGGCCGGGTCGGGGAAGGAACGGCCCAGCAGCCCGAACGCCCACGCCGCGCCCGCCGCCCCGTGCTCCTCACCGGCGCCCAGGACCACGGCCAGGTCGATCGGTCCGTCCCCCGGGGCGCGGGTGTGCAGGTCGGCGGCGAGCAGGTTGGTCAGGCCCGGGGCGAGCCCGACGTTGAGCAGGACCGGAGCGCGCGGGGACAGCCGCTCCACGGCCGCCACGTAGGTGTGGGTGGCGGTGGCGTCGACGAAGGCCGCGCCCCGCTCCGCGGCGATGGCGACCAGGGCCGGGTCCTCGGCCCCGGAGGCGTTGACCACCACATTCACGTCCTCCAGCGCTTCCCGGAAGCCGCCCGTCCCCGGAGAGCCGGCGTCCACGACGCGGTCGGCTCGGTGGGGGTCGCGGCCCGCGCTCCAGCAGGTGTGTCCCTGCGCGCGCAGCCGCTCGGTGACCGGCGATCCCACCGCCCCGTAACCGCCCAGTACCAGGATGCGCATGTCCGTTCCTCCCGACTCGGTGCCGCTCCTCGGCGGCACCACAAGTTTCTGTAGTGTCACTCCAATAAGATAATTGGAGTGCCGCTACAGTCAACTCGTACAATGGTGGCCATGAGCACACACGGCACCGACGGGCGTCTGGCCCGCACCCGTGCGACCCGCGCGCGCGTCGCCGAGGCGGCGACCCGGCTGTTCACCACGAGGGGCTACGCGGCCACCAGCATCCAGAGCGTGGCCAAGGAGGCGGGCGTGGCCGCCCAGACCGTCTACAACGCCTTCGGCGCCAAGTCGGCGGTCCTGAAGGAGGCCTTGGACCAAGCCGTGGCCGGGGACGCCGAACCCGTGGCCACCCTGGACCGCCCCTGGGCGCGCGAGGCCCTGGCCGCCCCCGACGCCTCCGAGCAGATCCGACTCCAGGTGGCCGGGACAGCCGCGATCATGGTGCGGGTGGCGCCGCTGTCGGAGGTCCTGCGAGGCGCGGCTGACTCCGACGACGATCTACGCACGCTGTGGCGGATCAACGTCGAGCAGCGCAGGGCGGTGCAGCACGCCTTCGCCGAGCGCCTCGCCGAACGGGGGGCCCTGCGCCCGGGCCTGACCACCGGCGACGCCGCCGACACCGCGCTGGCCCTGCTCAGTCCCGAGGTGTTCACCCTGCACACCGTCCAGTGCGGCTGGAGCGCCGACCGCTGGCGCGACTGGGCGACCGACGCCCTCCTGCGGCAGGTCACCGACCGGACGTCCGCCCCGGGGGCGTCGACGGGGTGAACGGGGCCCGGGGGCGGCCCTCAGGCCCCGGCCATGCCGAGCCGGGCCAGCAGGTCGGCCTCGGTGATGATGTCGATGCGCTGACCGCGCTCGCGGTAGGTCTCGGCGCGGACGTGTTTGGAGGTCTTCCCGGCGCCGGCGTGCGTGCCGACGACGAGCACGTCGGTCCTGCGGGTGACGTTCTTGGCGGGATGTCCGCCCGCCTCGGCGATGCGCCGCCACGCCTCGGGCTTGTCCATGGCCGCCAGGTCGCCGGACACGCACACGGTGCGCCCGTACAACGGCCCGGAGGGGTCGGCGTCGGCCGCGGCCTCGGGCACGGGGGTCTCGGCGG
>NZ_ANBC01000142.1 GCF_000341125.1 Nocardiopsis lucentensis DSM 44048
GACCCGCGGCACGGGACAGCTCGGCCAGGGAGGTGGTGCCGTGCTCGGTCATCGCCGCGATCATGATGCGGGCGGCGGCCTCGGCGTCGGCGTCGGCGCGGTGGTGGCGGGTGACGCGGTGGCCGATGTGCGCGCACACGGTGGGCAGGCGGTGGTCGGCCAGCACCCGCCAGGTGCGCCGGGACAGCGCGAGCGTGCAGGCGTAGTCGATCGCGGGGTACCCGAGACCGGTGTGGGCGCATGCCCGCCGCACCACCCCCATGTCGAAGGGCGCGTTGTGCGCGACCAGGGCGCCGCCGTCGGCGAAGTCGAGGATCCGCCGCCACACGGCGTCCCAGGTCGGGGCGTGGGCGACGTCGGCCGCGGTGATGCCGTGGACGGCGACGTTGTGGTGGGAGAAGTGGCGAACGGGGTCGGGTGGGCGGATGAGGGTGGAGTGGCGCTCCACCGGCTCGCCGTCGACCACGCGCACGAGACCGACCGCGCAGGCGCTGCCCCGGTCCTGGTTGGCGGTCTCGAAGTCGATCGCGGTCCAGATGTCGGCCACCGCGCACCTCCCGCTCGTCACTGGCTGCCTGGCGACGGTTGGAGGTTACCGCCACCGCGCCGCTCGTGTGCCGCGAACCGGGGACGCCGATCGCGTTCAGGGGGTGCGGCCGAAGGTAGGGATCCGCTTCTTGTCCGCACATGCGGGTGAGACGGCGCCGCCCGAGGGGGCCGGCCACGGTCGAGGCACTGGCGGGAGCCGTCCCGGCGATCCCATGGCGCCAGGCCCGCCCGGCATACCCCCATGGTCGAGTTTGGCCGGGTTGTGATAGAAAGTTAGGCGTGCCGAACTTTAGAGATGAGCCCCCCTCAAGGTCGTGGCCGGTCATCCTCACCGCCGCCACGGCCGGTCTCGCCCTGACCGCCTGCTCCTCCGGCTCCCCGGCCGCCGAGGACACCTCCGACGACGGGCGCCCCCTCGTCCTGACCACGTTCACGGTCATCGCCGACATGGCGCGCAACGTGGCCGCCGACCGGGTCGAGGTCGTCTCCATCACCCGCCCCGGCGTTGACATCCACGTCTACGAGCCCACCCCCGACGACCTGGCCCGCGGCCAGGACGCCGACCTCATCCTGGAGAACGGCATGGGGCTGGAGGCCTGGTTCCAGCAGTTCACCGACCGCATCGACGCCCCCACCGCCACGATCAGCGACGGCATCGAACCCATCCCCATCGCCTCGGGCGACTACGAGGGCGAACCCAACCCGCACGCCTGGATGTCCCCCGACAACGCCCAGATCTACGTCGACAACATCCGCGACGCCCTCGTCGAACTCGACCCCGAGGGCGAGGCGGACTACGACGCGGCGGCCGAGGCGTACAAGGCCGAGATCGCCGAGGTCGGCACCTTCCTGGAGACCGAACTGGCCGAGGTCCCCGAGTCCAGCCGCGCCCTGGTCACCTGTGAGGGCGCCTTCCCCTACCTGGCCCAGGACGCCGGACTGACCGAGATGTACCTGTGGTCGGTCAACTCCGAGGGTGAGGCCACCCCCCAGCAGACCGCCGCCGTGACCGAGTTCGTCCGCTCCAATGACGTGCCCTCCCTGTTCTGCGAGAGCACCGTCAACGACAGCACCCAGCGCTCGGTCGCCCGCGAGACCGGCGCCGCGATGGGCCCCGTCCTCTACGTCGACTCCCTGTCGGAGGAGGGCGGCCCCGTCCCCACCTACCTGGACCTGATCCGCTACGACGCCGAGGCCATCGTCGAGGGCCTCACCGAGAGCGCCGGGTGAGGAATGCCATGATCCCCGCCATCGAGGTCACCGGGGCGACCGTGCGCTACGGCGACGTCCTGGCCCTGGAGGACGTCAGTCTCACCGTGCGGCCGGGCCGGGTCTGCGGCCTGCTCGGCACCAACGGTTCGGGCAAGTCCACCCTGTTCAAGACCATCCTGGGCCTGGTCTCCGCCGATCGGGGCGAGATCCGGATCCTGGGCCGTGCCAACGCCGCCGCGCGCAAGGAGGGGCTGGTCGGCTACGTCCCCCAGTCCGAACAGGTCGACTGGGCCTTCCCCGTCCGCGTGCGCGACGTCGTGATGATGGGCCGCTACGGGCACATGGGCGCGCGCCGCCGCCCCCGCGCCACCGACCGGCAGGCCGTCGACCACGCCTTGGACCGCGTCGACCTGACCGACCTGGCCGACCGCCAGATCGGCGCCCTGTCCGGAGGGCAGCGCAAACGCGCGTTCGTCGCCCGCGCCATCGCCCAGGGCGCTGACGTCCTCCTGCTCGACGAACCCTTCGCCGGGGTCGACAAGCGCTCCGAGGGCACCATCGTCGAGCTGCTGGGCTCCCTGCGCCAGGAGGGCACCACCCTGCTGGTGTCCACGCACGACTTGGCCCAGGTGCCCGAACTGTGCGACGAGGCCGCCCTGCTGCAACGCCGTCTGCTCGCCCACGGGGCGCCGGACGACGTCCTGCGCCCGGAGGTCCTCATGGAGGCCTTCGGGGTCCGCCCCAAGGAGGGAGCCGCCTCATGGACGGCCTGATCCAGTGGTTCACCGAACCCATGCAGTTCGAGTTCGTCCAGCGCGCCCTGCTGGTCAGCGTCGTCGCCGGGGTGGCGTGTGCCGTGCTCTCGTGCTGGATGACCCTGGTGGGCTGGTCGCTCATGGGCGACGCCGTCTCCCACGCCGTCCTGCCCGGCGTGGTCCTGTCCTACCTGTTCGGGGCACCCTTCGCCGTGGGCGCCCTGGTGTTCGGGGGCGGATCGGTGGCCCTCATCGGGGTGGTCAACCGCACCTCGCGGGTGAAGGAGGACGCGGTCATCGGGGTCGTGTTCACCGCCATGTTCGCCCTGGGGCTGGTCCTCGTCTCCCGCGTGCCGAGCCAGACCGACCTGAGCCACATCCTGTTCGGCAACGTCCTCGGGGTCTCCGACGCCGACATCTGGCAGGTCGTGGTCCTGGCCGCGGTCGTGCTGGCCGTGGTCTGGTACAAGCACCGGGACCTGACCCTGTACGCGTTCGACCCGGTCCACGCGCACGCCCTGGGCATCAACCCGCGCCTGCTGGAGACGCTGCTGCTGGGACTGCTGTCGGTCACCGTCGTGGTCGCCCTCCAGGCTGTGGGGATCATCCTGGTGGTGGCGATGGTCATCATCCCGGGCGCCACCGCCTACCTGCTCACCGACCGGTTCGAGCGCATGCTGCTGATCTCGGCGTCGGTGGCCGTGGTCGCGGCCTTCGTCGGCGTGTACGCCAGCTTCCACGTCAACGTGTCCACGGGCGGGTCGATCGTGCTGGCCCAGGCGTGCGCGTTCGGTCTGGCCTACCTGTTCTCTCCGCGCCAGGGCGTGCTCTGGCGCGGACGCGGGGCTCGGGCGCTGCGGGCGCGCGCCCGGACCCGGGCGTGATCGTGTCCCCCGCGCGGGGGGACGCGCGGGGGACACCTCGATCGTTCGGCCGGAACGGGTGACGCGGGTCGAGCGGTGCGAGAATGCACCGCATGAGTGCGGCGATGGGAACCGGACCGGTCGAACGGGCCGGCCACGGCGGGACGGTCGGCGGTGTCGTGGTCACGGGCGCGACCGGCGGAATCGGCTCGGCCGTGGTCGGCGCCCTGACCGCGCGTGGACGTCGGGTGTTCGCGCTGGGGCGTGACCCCGAACACCTGGCGGCCCTGGCCGGGGACCACCCGGGTGTGGAGCCCGTCGTGGCCGACCTGCGGCGCCCGGAGTCCCTGGCGGAGGCGGTGGCCGGGTTCGAGGGCCTGGACGCGCTCGTGCACTGTGCGGGGATCGCCCCCGTGGCCCCCGTGGAAGCCTCCCCGCCCTCGCTGTGGCACGAGACGCTCACCGTGAACCTGGTCTCGGCGGCGGAACTCACCCGCGTGCTGCTGCCCTCCCTGCGCGCCCGCGCCGGGCACGTGGTGTTCGTCAACGCCGCCCCGGGGCTGCACGGCGTCCCCTCCTGGTCGGCCTACGCCGCGAGCAAGGCCGGACTGGGGGAGCTGGCCGACTCCCTGCGCGCCGAGGAGGCCGAACACGGCGTGCGGGTGACCAGCGTCCACCCCGCGGGGACCGCCACCGACCTGCTGCGCCGCACCAGGGCCGCGTTCGGGCACGACTACGACCCCGACACGTGCATCCGCCCCGAGACGGTGGCGTCGACGATCGCCGGCGTACTGGACCTGCCGCGCGACGCCCAGGTCGGGCAGATCGCCCTGCGCCCCGGGCCGCGCGGCCCCCGGCAGGAGGATCCACGCGGCCCCGGGCACGAGACCTAGAGCAGCATCGCCAACTGGCGGGCCTGGGCGACCAGGGTGCCCTGGCTGTCCCAGATCTCCATGTCCTCCTCGTGGTAGCCGCCGGAGACGTGCTTGGTGAACACCCGGCAGGCCAGCCACCCGGGGGCGGGGCGGGCGCGCACGTGCGCGGTCAGCTCGACGGTGATCGTGCCGAACTCACCGATGTTGAGGACCGCGGGGATGGCGAAGTCCACCATCGCGGGCAGGCTGTGGGTGTCGGCCTCGCGGCCGTCGGCGAAGCGCAGCCAGAACTCGTCGTGGGGGCGGTCGTCCTTGCGGCCGTCCAACCATCCGGGGCGCTCGGGGTAGCGGTAGTCCAGACGGTGGGCGATGGTGACGCCGTCGGGGCGGTCGAACTCGGCGGGCACGTGGCACTGGTCGGGGGGCGGCAGGTCCGGCGGTCCCTCCAGGTGGAGTTCGCGCCCATCGTTGGGGGACAGGTCGCCGTAGGTGGCGGTGGCGCGCACGACCTCCTTGCCGCCCTGTTCCAGGACGACCTGGCCGGTGGCGGTACGGCGGCCCTCGCGCACGGTCTCGGTGCGCACGGTCGCCTCGCCGGGCGCGGCGGGGCGTAGGAAGAAGGCGGACACCGCCACGGGGTCAGGCTGGCTCAGGGTCTGGCCGAGCGCGTTGAGGGCGGTGCCGAGGACGTAACCGCCGTTGGGGTGGGTGGTGAAGGTGGTCCACCCGTCGGTGACGGTGGCTGTGAACGTTCCGTCGGCCGTCTTGTCGACGCGGGTGTCCCGGTCGTACTCGTAGCCGGCGGCGTTGTGGTCAAGGCTCATGCGCCAATGTTACCGACGAGTAGGTTAGTGGTCGGCGCCCGCTCCCCCTTTTCCGGCGCCGTCGCCTTGACCCTGACGCGACGTCAGGTCCTAGCGTCATGACCACGGCACCACCAGTGACGACGGGCGGGGGGAACGCATGGGCCACACCGTGGGCGAGGTCGCCCGGATCAGCGGCCAGACGGTGCGCACACTGCACCACTACGACCGGATCGGCCTCCTCGTCCCGGCCGAACGCACCCCCTCCGGCTACCGCAACTACAGCGGGGCCGACCTCGAACGCCTACGGCAGATCCTCACCTACCGGGAACTCGGCTTCGGCCTGGACGAGATCGCGGCCCTGCTCGACGATCCCGCGATCGACACCCGCGCCCACCTGGCCCGCCAACACCAGCTGGTGACCGAACGCATCGACCGCCTGCGCACCGTGGCGCACGCGCTGGAACGCCTGATGGAGGCAGACACCATGGGACTCGACCTGACCGCCGAGGAGCGCCTCGAACTCTTCGGCGACTTCGACGTGGACGCCCGCACCGCGGAGGCCGAACAACGCTGGGGGCACACCGACGCCTGGGCCCAGTCCCAGCGCAGGACCAGCCGCCACACCAAGCAGGACTGGGAACGGCACAACGCCGAGGCCGAGCGGATCTACCGGGACCTGGCCCGGGCCATGGCCGAGGGCGTACCCCCGGACAGCACCACCGCCATGGACCTGGCCGAACACCACCGCGACCACATCACCCGCTGGTTCTACGAGTGCACACCGCAGATCCACCGGGGCCTGGGACAGCTGTACGTGGACGACGCGCGCTTCACCACCACCATCGACGCCCGCGCCGAAGGGCTCTCGGCCTACCTGCGTGACGCCTTCGCCGCCAACGCCGACCGCCTGGAGGCCTGAGCCGAGAACGCCCCCGGGCGGCGGTCCGTCCACCGCCCGGGGGTCAGGAGGTCACGCCCAGGCGGGCGCGGCACGGACGGCGTAGTCGGAGAAGGGCTTGGGGGCGCGTCCGGTCACCCGGAGCACGTCGTCGCCGGGAACGCCGTCCCCCATGGCCACCAGGGCCTCGAACGCCCCCACGGCGGCCTCGGCGCCCTCTCGGGGAAGGCCCGCGGCGACCTGGTCGCGCACGAACGCCTCGGGGTCGGAGTCGTAGCGCACCGGGTAGCCCACCACGCGGCCGATCACCTCGGCCGCCTCACCGAAGGACAGTGCCTCGGGCCCGGTCACCTCATACACCCGCCCCGCGTGGCCGTCCCCGGTCAGCGCGGCCACCGCCACCGCCGCGATGTCGTCGGCGTCCACGAACGCCTGCCGCACCCCGTCCAGCGGCAGGGCGATCCGGCCGGCGCGCACCGACTCCACCAGGAACCCCTCGTCGAAGTTCTGGTCGAACCAGTCGCACCGCAGCACCGTCCAATCGACACCGCACCCCTTGACCGTCCGCTCCGCGGCGAGCAGACGCTCGTCCCCCATCTCCTCGATCGCCCGGCTCGACAGCAGCACGATCCGACGCACACCCCGGCGCACGGCCAGCTCCACGAACTCCGGGGCGATCGGCACCCCGTCCGGAGCCATCAGATACATCGCGCCGGCTCCGTCGACCGCGCCCTCCCACGTGGAGGGGTCGGCCCAGTCGAACCGGACCCGCCCGCGCCGCGACGCCGCGCGCACCGGATACCCGCGCTCACCCAGCAGCGCGGCCACTCGTCGGCCCGTGGAGCCCGTGGCCCCCAACACCAGAATCGGTTTCTCACCCATCCCGCCACCCAAACACCGGAGGACGACAATCCCCGGCGGCGCGCCGCGCCATGGAGCGGGGGTGCGACGGGGGACCGGACGCGGCGGTGGTGCACCCTTGGGTGGAACGGAGCGGGGGACCCCTCGTCCCAACGACCGAGCGAAGGAAGCGCACACCATGGCACGAGGCATCCAGGTCGGCGACAAGGCGCCCGATTTCACCCTTCCGTCGCAGTCCGGTGACCCGGTGCGACTCTACGACCGGCTCGGCGAGCGGACGGTGGTGCTGTACTTCTATCCCAAGGACGACACCCCCGGGTGCACCGCCGAGGCCTGCGCCTTCCGCGACAGCCACGAGGTGTTCACCGACGCCGGCGCCGAGGTGATCGGGATCAGCTCCGACTCCGCGGAGCGGCACGCCGCCTTCGCGGACCGCCACAAGCTCCCGTTCACACTGGTCAGCGACGAGGGCGGCAAGGTCCGCAAGAGCTACGGCGTGCCGAGCATGCTCGGTCTGCTCCCCGGGCGGGTCACCTACGTGATCGACGGCCAGGGCACGGTCCGCCACGTCTTCAACTCGATGACCGTCATCGACAAGCACGTCGAGGAGGCGCTGGAGGTGGTCCGCGGGTTGCAGACCGAACAGGGCGACTGACCCCGTCGCGCCGGTCGGGTCCCGGCTCAGGGCAGGGGCGGGACCTACCCTTGAGTCAGAGCCGCCCAGACAGCCGAGGAACGCGCCCATGCCCGACCCCACCCCGGAAGACCGCCCGACGCGCCGAACATCCACGGACCGTCGTCGGGACGTGGCAGGCTGTCAGGGACGCCGACAGCAACACCCTCCGGGGGAGCCCATGACCGTCACCGAACACCACCCACCACCCGAAGCCCCCCCGCTTCCGATGAGACTCGAGCTGTTCGAACAGCTCGCTGAGATCGCTTATGAGGACGACGAAAGGACCGTTCTCGAATACCTGAACGGAAAGGTCTGGGCCCACAAGGTGACCGACGGAGCACACGGGTCGATCCTCATGTGGCTGCTGCGCCAGTTCATGGCCCACCGCCCCGACCTTGATCTCAACATCGCCAACCAGGGACTCGAAGTCGACGTCTACCGCAACGGGCGCGCACGTCCGGACGGGATTCTCGCACCGATCGGCCATTTCGAACAGGCGGGTGAGTGGGCCGCCCCCGACGGGGTCCTCGCCGTCGTGGAGGTCACCTCCTGGGACGCCGACACCCACGCCCGCGACCGCGTGGAGAAGCCCGCCGCCTACGCCGCGACCGGCATCGGCGTCTACCTGTTGGTGGACCGTGACGCCAACACCGTCGTGGTGCACTCGCGCCCCGTGAACGGCCGGTACATGGACCGGTCGGAACACCCTTACGGTGAAACCGTGCAGGTCCCCGGGCTCGGGGTCATCCTGGACACCGACGCGCTCAAGCGGTTCGCCCGCTGACACCGAACACCCTCCCGGCCGCTTCCACGAACGGGCCCTGGGGCCGCCGGTCGTCTTCTCCGGCCCGCGCTTCGTCCTGATCAGGCAGGAGGGCGGCGCCGGGCTGGGGTTCACCCGCGTGAACGACCACCGGCGCCCGACGTGGCCGGACCCCGAGCAGGGCGAGCAGGCCCACATCGGACTGGGCGTGGACGACCTGGACATCGCCCGGCACCGCTCCCGCCCGCGCGCGTGGTGGGCGACCGTCGTTGCCGCGCCCCAGCGCCAGCCGCCGCAGGAGGAACGGGAACTCCGGTCGGGTCCCGGCTCAGGGCAGGGGCGGGACCTACCCTTGAGTCAGAGCCGCCCAGACAGCCGAGGAACGCGCCCATGCCCGACCCCACCCCGGAAGACCACCCGACGCGCCGAACACCCACGGACCGTCGTCGGGACGTGGCAGGCTGTCAGGGACGCCGACAGCAACACCCTCCGGGGGAGCCCATGACCGTCACCGAACACCACCCACCACCCGAAGCCCCCCCGCTTCCGATGAGACTCGAGCTGTTCGAACAGCTCGCTGAGATCGCTTATGAGGACGACGAAAGGACCGTTCTCGAATACCTGAACGGAAAGGTCTGGGCCCACAAGGTGACCGACGGAGCACACGGGTCGATCCTCATGTGGCTGCTGCGCCAGTTCATGGCCCACCGCCCCGACCTTGATCTCAACATCGCCAACCAGGGACTCGAAGTCGACGTCTACCGCAACGGGCGCGCACGTCCGGACGGGATTCTCGCACCGATCGGCCATTTCGAACAGGCGGGTGAGTGGGCCGCCCCCGACGGGGTCCTCGCCGTCGTGGAGGTCACCTCCTGGGACGCCGACACCCACGCCCGCGACCGCGTGGAGAAGCCCGCCGCCTACGCCGCGACCGGCATCGGCGTCTACCTGTTGGTGGACCGTGACGCCAACGCCGTCGTGGTGCACAGCCGCCCTCACCATGGTCAGTATCTGGACCGCAGCACACACCCTTACGGCGAAACCGTGCAGGTCCCCGGGCTCGGGGTCATCCTGGACACCGACGCGCTCAAGCGGTTCGCCCGCTGACACCGAACACCCTCCCGGCCGCTTCCACGAACGGGCCCTGGGGCCGCCGGTCGTCTTCTCCGGCCCGCGCTTCGTCCTGATCAGGCAGGAGGGCGGCGCCGGGCTGGGGTTCACCCGCGTGAACGACCACCGGCGCCCGACGTGGCCGGACCCCGAGCAGGGCGAGCAGGCCCACATCGGACTGGGCGTGGACGACCTGGACATCGCCCGGCACCGCTCCCGCCCGCGCGCGTGGTGGGCGACCGTCGTTGCCGCGCCCCAGC
The DNA here is from genome assembly GCF_000341125.1 of Nocardiopsis lucentensis DSM 44048. GTDB lineage: Bacteria > Actinomycetota > Actinomycetes > Streptosporangiales > Streptosporangiaceae > Nocardiopsis > Nocardiopsis lucentensis. The sequence continues at coordinate 9,629 of NZ_ANBC01000142.1, forward strand.
GCCAGCCGCCGCAGGAGGAACGGGAACTCCGGTCGGGTCCCGGCTCAGGGCAGGGGCGGGACCTACCCTTGAGTCAGAGCCGCCCAGACAGCCGAGGAACGCGCCCATGCCCGACCCCACCCCGGAAGACCGCCCGACGCGCCGAACATCCACGGACCGTCGTCGGGACGTGGCAGGCTGTCAGGGACGCCGACAGCAACACCCTCCGGGGGAGCCCATGACCGTCACCGAACACCACCCACCACCCGAAGCCCCCCCGCTTCCGATGAGACTCGAGCTGTTCGAACAGCTCGCTGAGATCGCTTATGAGGACGACGAAAGGACCGTTCTCGAATACCTGAACGGAAAGGTCTGGGCCCACAAGGTGACCGACGGAGCACACGGGTCGATCCTCATGTGGCTGCTGCGCCAGTTCATGGCCCACCGCCCCGACCTTGATCTCAACATCGCCAACCAGGGACTCGAAGTCGACGTCTACCGCAACGGGCGCGCACGTCCGGACGGGATTCTCGCACCGATCGGCCATTTCGAACAGGCGGGTGAGTGGGCCGCCCCCGACGGGGTCCTCGCCGTCGTGGAGGTCACCTCCTGGGACGCCGACACCCACGCCCGCGACCGCGTGGAGAAGCCCGCCGCCTACGCCGCGACCGGCATCGGCGTCTACCTGTTGGTGGACCGTGACGCCAACACCGTCGTGGTGCACTCGCGCCCCGTGAACGGCCGGTACATGGACCGGTCGGAACACCCTTACGGTGAAACCGTGCAGGTCCCCGGGCTCGGGGTCATCCTGGACACCGACGCGCTCAAGCGGTTCGCCCGCTGACACCGAACACCCTCCCGGCCGCTTCCACGAACGGGCCCTGGGGCCGCCGGTCGTCTTCTCCGGCCCGCGCTTCGTCCTGATCAGGCAGGAGGGCGGCGCCGGGCTGGGGTTCACCCGCGTGAACGACCACCGGCGCCCGACGTGGCCGGACCCCGAGCAGGGCGAGCAGGCCCACATCGGACTGGGCGTGGACGACCTGGACATCGCCCGGCACCGCTCCCGCCCGCGCGCGTGGTGGGCGACCGTCGTTGCCGCGCCCCAGCGCCAGCCGCCGCAGGAGGAACGGGAACTCCGGTCGGGTCCCGGCTCAGGGCAGGGGCGGGACCTACCCTTGAGTCAGAGCCGCCCAGACAGCCGAGGAACGCGCCCATGCCCGACCCCACCCCGGAAGACCACCCGACGCGCCGAACACCCACGGACCGTCGTCGGGACGTGGCAGGCTGTCAGGGACGCCGACAGCAACACCCTCCGGGGGAGCCCATGACCGTCACCGAACACCACCCACCACCCGAAGCCCCCCCGCTTCCGATCAGTCCCGAACTGTTCGAGGAAATCGCCCGCCTCGCGGGCAGGGAGGAAAACGCCAAACTCGAATACATCAATGGGAAGGTCTGGGTCGAACCGGTGACCGACAGCGACCACGCTGCGATCCTGTCGTGGATGTTCCGCCAGTTCATCGCACACCGCCCCGACCTGGACATGCCCATCGGGCAAGGGCTGAAGATCGGCACCTACCGTCATGGCCGTGCCCTTCCCGACGGTGTCCTCGTTCCTGTCGGCCACTTCAACGGCCAAGGCGACTACCCCGACCCCGACGGGGTCCTCGCCGTCGTGGAGGTCACCTCCTGGGACGCCGACACCCACGCCCGCGACCGCGTGGAGAAGCCCGCCGCCTACGCCGCGACCGGCATCGGCGTCTACCTGTTGGTGGACCGTGACGCCAACGCCGTCGTGGTGCACAGCCGCCCTCACCATGGTCAGTATCTGGACCGCAGCACACACCCTTACGGCGAAACCGTGCAGGTCCCCGGGCTCGGGGTCATCCTGGACACCGACGCGCTCAAGCGGTTCGCCCGCTGACACCGAACACCCTCCCGGCCGCTTCCACGAACGGGCCCTGGGGCCGCCGGTCGTCTTCTCCGGCCCGCGCTTCGTCCTGATCAGGCAGGAGGGCGGCGCCGGGCTGGGGTTCACCCGCGTGAACGACCACCGGCGCCCGACGTGGCCGGACCCCGAGCAGGGCGAGCAGGCCCACATCGGACTGGGCGTGGACGACCTGGACATCGCCCGGCACCGCTCCCGCCCGCGCGCGTGGTGGGCGACCGTCGTTGCCGCGCCCCAGCGCCAGCCGCCGCAGGAGGAACGGGAACTCCGGTCGGGTCCCGGCTCAGGGCAGGGGCGGGACCTACCCTTGAGTCAGAGCCGCCCAGACAGCCGAGGAACGCGCCCATGCCCGACCCCACCCCGGAAGACCACCCGACGCGCCGAACACCCACGGACCGTCGTCGGGACGTGGCAGGCTGTCAGGGACGCCGACAGCAACACCCTCCGGGGGAGCCCATGACCGTCACCGAACACCACCCACCACCCGAAGCCCCCCCGCTTCCGATGAGACTCGAGCTGTTCGAACAGCTCGCTGAGATCGCTTATGAGGACGACGAAAGGACCGTTCTCGAATACCTGAACGGAAAGGTCTGGGCCCACAAGGTGACCGACGGAGCACACGGGTCGATCCTCATGTGGCTGCTGCGCCAGTTCATGGCCCACCGCCCCGACCTTGATCTCAACATCGCCAACCAGGGACTCGAAGTCGACGTCTACCGCAACGGGCGCGCACGTCCGGACGGGATTCTCGCACCGATCGGCCATTTCGAACAGGCGGGTGAGTGGGCCGCCCCCGACGGGGTCCTCGCCGTCGTGGAGGTCACCTCCTGGGACGCCGACACCCACGCCCGCGACCGCGTGGAGAAGCCCGCCGCCTACGCCGCGACCGGCATCGGCGTCTACCTGTTGGTGGACCGTGACGCCAACGCCGTCGTGGTGCACAGCCGCCCTCACCATGGTCAGTATCTGGACCGCAGCACACACCCTTACGGCGAAACCGTGCAGGTCCCCGGGCTCGGGGTCATCCTGGACACCGACGCGCTCAAGCGGTTCGCCCGCTGACACCGCACACCCTCCCGGCCGGGGCCAACCGACCACCGGGGTCCGACCCGGCCGGAACCCGAACGGGCCCGACGGGTCCATCCGCCGGGCCCGGGGACGCTCACACGATCTCCTTGGCCTCCTTGGCCATCTGGGTGTGCCGCTCCACCACGGCCGCCACGGCCGACCGGACCTGCGCCAGCGATTCCATCGACTCCCGCGTCTGGACGTCGCGGGCCGCGTCGATGTCCAGTTCGTCGAGTAGACGGTCGACGTGCGCGATCCGTGGCGCCTCGCGGGCCTCGACGAGGGCGTTGGCCAGCGCCTCGATCTCGGCGACCCCCGCCCGCACCTGGGCACGGCGCTCCCGGAGCCGCGGCCTGGCACGTTCGCGCAGGGCCCGGGTGTGGTCACCCTGGCTCTCCAGCTCGGACAGCTCCTCCTCGACGCGGCCGATCCGTTCGATCACCTGCGCGAGCCGCCAGCCGGTCTCCCGGGTGACCACGCTGATCCGGGTCCCGTCGATCAGGTCGTCGTGGCCCTGGGGCATCGTCACCGACAGGGCGATGGCCAAACGCCTGAGCAGGGGGGCGTCGTCGGGCGCGACCATCTCCGGAGTGATGTAGTCCTCACCCTCGGTCGGATGCTTCGGACCGGCACCGCGACGGGTTCGGCGCCTGTTCACGAAGACGCCGGTGGAAAGAGCGAGCGCGGCGGCGGTCGGTACCACGCTGATCACGCCTTGGTCGAAATGGGAGAGGAGGATACCGGTCACGGCCAGGACGACGCTGACGAGTCCCACCACCACGGGGGTGAGTGTTCCCCTTCTGACGAGGTCCTGTGCCACCTGGTCCGGGTCGACTCCGGGGCGGGCGACGAGGAAGGGGCGGGGGGAGGGCATGGCTGGTTCCTTTCTCACGCGTGGCGCGGTTCGGTCTCGCCTGGCGGGGGTCGGCGCGGGCGACCGCACGAGCGGAACCGTCCATCGGATGCGGACCCTCCCGCCTCGGCCGGGCACAGGCCCCCTCGTACTCAGTTCCCCGATCCCGTCCCGAAGTTCGGCCCGAGTGTGGCCGGATGCGGGCAGTTCGACGACCGGCGCGTGTCCGCGCCACGATGGCCCGGCCCCACCGCCGCCCCGGCGAAGGGAACCGCACCGGGGCGCGGACACGGTCACGCCGCCTCGGAAAACCCGTAGCCCGCGTCCGGGTGGGCGGCTACCCGGTCTTATCCGAGAGTGCTCCGGCCTTCAGGCCGCAGGTGAATCGGATCCGAACCCCGCCCGTCCGTCAGGACGGGCGTTTCTGGTCCTCGATGTAGGCACGCAGCACGCTGATCGGCGCACCACCGACCGACCCGGCGAAGTAGGACCCCGACCACAACCGCTTCGCCCGCCAGTAGTGGGACTCCAGCTCGGGGAACTCCTGGCGCAGCCGACGCGAGGACACCCCCTTGAGACTGTTGACCAGCTTGGACACCGCGACCTTGGGCGGGAAGTCCACCAGCAGGTGGACCTGGTCGGCCTCGCCGTTGAACTCCACCAACTCCGACTCGAAGTCGGCGCACACCGCCCGCATGATCTCCTCCATCCGGGACAGGTGGCGGTCGGTGAAGACCCGGTGCCGGTACTTCGTCACGAAAACCAAGTGTGCGTGCATCGCGAAAACACAGTGCCTACCGGTTCTTACGTCGCTCTCATCGCCCATAAACCAACGATAGGATGCGGGTGTGCAGCTCCGGTACTCCTTCCGCGTGTACCCGGACGCCGACCAGCGCACCGAACTGGCCAAGGCGTTCGGGTGCGCTCGCGTGGTCTACAACGACGCCCTGCGGGCCCGTGAGACCGCGCGCGCCGAGGGTGAGGCGTTCCCCATGACCGGCGAGCTGTCCAAGAAGTTGATCACCGACGCCAAGCGCACCCCCGAACGCGAGTGGCTGTGTGGGGTGTCGGCGGTCGTGCTTCAGCAGTCCCTACGCGACCTGGACACCGCCTACCGCAACTTCTTGGACTCCCTCACAGGCAAACGCCCGAAGACGGGCCCGCCCCGGTTCAAGTCCCGCAAGGACCACCGGCGGTCGGTCCGGTTCACCGCCAACGCACGCTGGAAGATCACCGACCAGGGAAAACTGTCCCTGCCCAAGATCGGGGAGGTGAAGGTGAAGTGGTCGCGACCCCTGCCCTCGGCCCCCTCCACCGTGACCGTCATCAAGGACGCATCAGGACGGTATTTCGCCTCGTTCGTGGTCGAGACCAACGATGAGCCGCTGCCGGAGACCGCGGCTGATGTGGGCATCGACCTGGGGCTGTCCCACTTCGCGGTCCTGTCCGACGGCACCAAGGTCGCCAATCCCCGGTTCCTGCGCCGCGCCGAGCGCAAGCTGAGGAAGGCCCAGCGGGAGCTGTCCCGCAAGCGGAAGGGATCCAACAACCGTGACAAGGCACGGATGAGGGTCGCCCGCGCCCACGCCAAGGCCGCCGACGCGCGCCGCGAGTTCCACCACCAGCTCTCCACCGCGATCATCCGCGACAACCAAGCGGTGTACGTGGAGGACCTGTGCGTGAAGGGGCTCGGGCGCACCCGGTTGGCCAAGAGTGTGCACGACGCCGGATGGTCGGCGTTCGTGAACATGCTCGAATACAAGGCCGCACGGTACGGGCGCACCTTCGCCAGGGTGGACCGGTTCCTGGCCTCCTCGCAGATCTGCTCGAGGTGCTGGGTGGTGGACGGGCCCAAACCCCTGCACGTTCGGGAATGGGCCTGCCGGGCCTGTAGACCGTTCATGATCGGGACGTCAACGCGTCCCGGATCGTGCTCGCCGCTGGACGGAAACTCGCCCGAGAGCGGGAAGCGGAGAGCTGAAACGCCTGTGGAGGTTGGGTAAGACCACCACCCTGGGGTGGGGCGCCGGCCCGCGAAGCAGGAACCAGCGGACGCCGTGAGGCGCACCGCGCCCACAGCCGCGAGGCTGTGGGAATCCCCGGGGTTCACCCCGGAGAGGACGTCAACGTGCGGAGGATGGACACCGACCGGCACCGCTGGCGCAACGAGGATCTGGCCCGCGCCATGAACGCGATCAGCACCGAGATCGAGGCGGCGTGGACCGACCTGTGCCGGACGTGGGACGTGGTGCCGGGCACTCCCGAGGAGACCGACCTGGTCCGCCTGGTGACCGAGACCCCCGACCAGTTCCCGTGGCGCATCGTCGACGCCGCGCTGGACCGGCGGACCTGCCCGCGGTGTGCCCGCCCCCTGGGCTCTGGGGAGCGGGGCTGCGACCCCTGCGACACCGCGGACGGCTACCGCTACGCCGCCCGGGAACCGGACCGGCCCGGCGTGCCGCCCGGCAACGAGCACGCCGTGCGCGTGGCCTGGGCGGTCAGCCGGTCCCCGCACCGCCACTCGAGGCGGGCCGCGTGCGGGTTCGAGCTGGGGCTGCCGCTCCTGTACGCGGGGGAGCTGCCCACCACGGAACAGGCTCAACGCCTGCGCCACCTCGTCAACCGGCTCACCGAGGACGAGTGCGCCCGGGTGGCCTCCGTCGACGAACTGCTCGCCCTGGCTGGGCGGCGCGCCTAGAGGCACGCGAGCAGGCGACCGGCCCTGTTCACCTCCACGCGTCGACAACAGGGATCCGTCTCGTTCTCCGCGCCTGGCGACGGCACGCGTGGGGTCGGACCCCTCCGAACCACGGAGAACGCGAGGCCGCCCGTATGACAAAAAACTGCCATGGTGGCCCTTCGGTTACGGCTGGTAACTTCTCCGACCGGCAACGGAGTTCTCGGAGGGATCGAGACTCCCGCGGAGGCGACACCGAGAGGATCACACCCATGAGCACCACGCGGGTGAAGGCGGGCAAGGAGCTCCCCGAGGTCTACACCAAGCTCGTCGAGATCGGCGAGCTCGTGGAGACCGTCATCGACAGAGACATCCACGAGTTGGTCAAGCTGCGCGCCTCCTACCTGAACGGATGCGCCTTCTGCGTGGACCTGCACTCCAACGACGCCCTCAAGGCGGGGGAGTCGCAGCAACGCCTCTTCCTCGTCGGCGCCTGGCGCGAGGCGGGGAGCCTGTTCACCGAGGCCGAGCGCGCCGTCCTGGCTCTGGTCGACGAGGCTACCAAGCTCGGCGAACACGGGGTCACCGACCAGGTGTACGAGAACGTGGCCAAGCACTTCTCCGAGAAGGAGGTCGCGGCGCTGATCATGGCCATCGGCCTGATCAACTTCTACAACCGGTTGGGCATCAGCACGGGGATGACCCCGCCCAAGCGCTGAACACAGGCATCACCCTCGGGGGTGCGGGCGAGGCACCTCGCCCGCACCCCCGAGGAATATCAGTACCGGACCCGGCGTATCCGGGGGCCGAAGGCCGCAGTGTCCAACCACCGCCCGGCGGGCTCCCACACCGGTGCCGCCAGCGCCGCCGCGCGCTGGCGGACCCGACCGGGCCACGTCCGCGCCAGCAGGTGCGCGCAGGCCTGTCCCGCCGCCGCGCAGTTGGCCACCGCGGCGGCCCGCCGCCGCATGGCGTACTCCTGGGCCCCTCCCTCGGCCACGGCGTCAACGGCGGCCACCGCGTCCGCGACGCCGGAGTTCATCCCGCGGGCACCGAAGGGCGGGAACAGGTGGGCCGCGTCGCCGGCCAGGAGCACACGGCCGTGCTCGTCCACGAACCGTTCGGCGACGCGTTGGTGGAAGCGGTAGCGGGACACCCAGGCGACCCGGTGCCCGGGGAGCACGTCCGGGACCCAGGTGTCCGGATCCGCCGCGAAAGCAGCCGACTCCCGTTCTCCCGCGCATTGCAGGTCGATCCGCCAGCCGCCGCGGAAGGGCACGAGCAGCACGTTGCGCCCGTCCACCGCGGGGTGGCGGTAGTGCAGGACGCGCTCGGCCCTCAACGGGCGCTTCGCGTCGTGCACATCGACCACGACGAAGTCCGTCCCCGACGAGGAGCCCGCCAACGCGATCCCCACCGCCTCCCGGACCACGGAGCGGGCCCCGTCCGCCGCGATCACGTGGGTGCCCTCGATCTGACCGCCCTCGGTCCGCACGGCGACCCCGTCGGCCCCGGAGACGGCCCCGGTCACCCGAGCCCCCCAGTGGACGCCTACCCCGACCCGGTCACAGGCCCGGCGCAGCCGCTCCTCCAGCAGCGACTGGGGCAGGCTGCTGAACGGCGGGAAGGGACCCCGGCTGGGGCCGTAGACCCGCGCGTAGACCTCTCGGCCCGCCCACAGGGTCCGCTTGGCCCCCCAGACCAACCCCAGACCAGCCAGTTCGAGACCCAGTCCGGGGCTGATCCGGTCGAGGGCGCGCAGTGACTCCCGATGGACGAAGATCGCCCGGCTCCCGGGGCGGGCGCGGGAGCGCGGGTCGGCTTCGACGACGCTGACGTCGAGGCCACGGTGGCGGGCGGCCAGCGCGGCGGTCAGTCCCACGGGGCCGGCCCCGACGACGACGAGGCGCCTCATGACTCGGAAACCAGGTCAGGGTTGAAGCGCTCCTCGACGTAGATCGGCGGGGCTGCGCGGAGCCGGATGAGGTAGCTGCGCCACATCGCCTGGCGCCGGCCCCCATCGTCCCAGGGCGAGCGACCGAACGAGACCGGGCAGCGTTCCTGTTCACCGCCGCGCAGGAGGCGGCTGCGCCCCAGCGGTGTGGTCGGATCGGTCAGCACCCGGGCGATCTCGCTCGGGGTCAGGACGTCGGAGACGACGGTGTTGCGTGAGACCGGGACGCCGTCGGGTGTGCGGAGTTCCGAGTGGCGGACGATCACCCGGGCGGACGGTGTCAGCCCGAGCGACTCCCGCAGATCGGTACGCAGCCGTTCCGCGGGACGGACGTCCTGCCGGAGCACGCGCACCGTCAGGGGCAGGTCCAGGATCCGCTCCAGCAGCAGGGTGGTGGAGCCGGGGTGACTGATCAGGTGCCGGGCGCTCCGCCTTCCGTGGCGTCCGCGCGCTGAGGGGGTCCGGTGCGGTTCCCTGAGGACCCGTGCTTGGCCGGTCATGGGATGGAGCTCCTTGTCGCGGGTTCGGATCGCCAGGAGTCGGGGGTCGTTCCCGGAGAGAGCGGCTCACGGGGACGGCCGTGGACGGCGAACCAGCTGGCGACCTGGACGCGGGAGGAGCAGCCCAGCCGGCGCATCACCTCGCGAACGTGGTTGATCACCGTCCACTCGGCGATGTTCAGGCTCTTGGAGATCTCCCGGTTGGTCAGGCCGTCGGCGATGAGGCCGGCCACCTGTCTCTGTCGGGGAGTGAGCGGATACACCCGCTCGTTCACCGGGGTCCGTTCCCGGAGTGGGCCGGCCGACCGGTCGGCGCGCTCGGTCTCCTGGGCGAAGATCCGCGTGGTGTTCAACAGGGAGAGTCGGGGGTTCCCGAGGCCGCCCTGGTGGACTCGGAGGAGGTGGTTCTCCACCAGCAGACGCAGGGTGCGGTCGTTGGCGCTGGGGTCGCCCCCGATGATCCGGTGCACGTCCTCGAAGGTGAACTCGTCGTGGTGGCTCAGTTGGACCAGGGTGCTGCGCGCTTCGGGCGGAAGCGTGTAGTAGCTCTCCGCCAGAGCCTCGGACATGCTGCTGTGCCGGAGCGAGACGACCCCCGCGGACCGGGCGCTGAGCATCTCCAGGCTGAACCGGAGCCGTTCCCGCAGCGCCTCGGGGGACAGCGCCTTGAGCCAGGGCGCGGCCAGCTCGATGGCCAGGGGCAGACCGTCCAGGGCGGTGACCAGGTCCAGGACCGCCAATCGCGCTGGTCCGTGCCGTTCCAGGTCGCCGAGGTAGCCGTCAGACCTTCCCATCAGGAGTTGGACCGAGGGTGAGGTCAAAAACCGCTCGACCTCGGCGGCGGGGGAGGGCAGGGGGAGGGGGTGGAGTTCGTAGAGCTTCTCCCCGTACCACCCGATCGCCTCACGGCTCGTCAACAGGATGCTCAGGGACGGATCGTGGGCCAGACTCCTGCGCAGCTGTTCCCTGAGCGGCTCGTCGCCGGGTACGTGGTTGTCGACGACGAGGAGCCGCCGAGGCTGAACGCCGTCCGGTGCCGTTGTGGAGCGAACGCACTCGGTGAGTCGGGCCAGTTTCTCCGCCGCCTCCTCAGAACCGCTCTCCTGGGCACGGTCGAATATCTCCACCCCGCCCTCGAAGAGTTCTCTCATCGAGCAGGCCGCTTCGAGCGCCAGACGGCTTTTGCCGACCCCGGCCGGACCGGTGACGACCAGGAGACGGGTGCCTGCGCCGAGCAGCCGTGATATGTCCACGCTCTCTGCGTGCCTGCCCACCATGCGGGGCTTGGTGAGTACTTCGTTCAGATGTGGGTCCGACATCCGGGATCGCGGCATCGCGTAGGTAGGTTTCATCAGGCGCTTCTGGTTAATTTCAAGGAAATATTTAGTACCCGAGTGGTGCTCAGACATGGGAAGGCGGAACCTAAGTGGTTCTCAGACATAAGAAGGAAACCTCAATCGCCTCGCGCATCTATACAACTGGGGCATACCCGCCACCCCGGGCGAAATTGTACATGGACTGGATCAAGATCACGCCGGACCACCAGCCGACTGCACCATTCAAAACCCCCGAGCGGAAGAGCCGAAGGGTTCGCGAAAATCATGATTGACCAGCCAATGTCCAATATGAGTGTTTTTGTTAATATGTTATTAATATTGACATATGTACATAAATATACCTGTTTGTCCTTTTTTAGAGTGGCCGACATCGGCCGCAGAGGTTTGTTCACTAGAGAGGTTTGAACGCGGCTGGTCAGGGTGGGTGTCCGGGTGGTTCCGGGGCGCGGAGTCGCGTCTGTGGCGCGAGAGCCGACACGACGGACCCGATCGGAGGCGACGTTCGCGACAGCCGTGTCTGTGCGCGATACGAACCGATGCCGCCCCGGGGGCGGCTCCTCCCGCCGCGCGACCGGCCCGGCGACGCGCCGCCCCTCCCCGGCCGCGGGGATCAGCGGCCCTCACGGGGTCGGCGACCGCGACCACTCGGGCACCCCGGAAAACCGCAGTTCAGGATGGCCCAATCCCCTCGATCCGCACAAGTGGCCCCACTTGGGCCCACGCCCCGGAACAAACGCGACGCGACGGAGATGGCAAAGACCTGTCACACCCGACGCCCACGAAGTCCGATCCGCCATGGCAATCATCAGCCATGTCTTTGTCATATTCATCCGAGACCGTTGCGGCTAACGTTCTCGACTGTGAGTTTCACGTTTTGGAGCCGCCCAGGGAGAGGTTCCTCCGCCGCCCCGAAGCGTCTCCGCATGCGGTCCCCCGGCTCCGCGCCTGGGGAGTGACACGCAAAGAAGCGGCAGACACTTCCGTGTTCGGTGGCATCGTCATGCGATAACCGCCGCAGAACCCATGGGGGTGGAAACATTTAACCATCCACGCAGACCCTGTTGACTGGCAGGACGAATATCAGGACCTCACCGGCCCCGGGGCGACCATCTGCTGTCGCTGGTGACCTCCTCGCAAAAGGACCAGTAGTGAATAACATCGGAAGAAGAAGTCTTCTGCGGATAGGTGCGACCGCCGCCGCGGCCACCGTCGCCGGGGGCGCTGGCGTACTGTCCGCCGGCCCCCTGTACGCCGCGGGCGCCCCACGACACTCGTGGAGCATGCTGGAACGCTTCGTGGACGGTGACGTCGTCCTGCCCGCGGACGACGACTACGAGCGGGCGATCCAGCTCCAGGTCGCCGAGTACGACAAGATCCGTCCCCAGGCCGTCCTGTACTGCCAAAGCAACCGCGACGTGCAGGCCGGGGTGCTCTTCGCCCAGTACCACGGGATCGCGGCCGTCCCCCGCAGCGGAGGCCACAACAACGCCGGCTACTCCACCACCGAGGGGCTGGTCCTGGACGTCTCCCGGCTGAACGCGGTGTCGGTCGGCGCCCACACCACCCGGATCGGGGCGGGGATCCAGGCCGTGGACGCCCTGGACGCCCTGACCCCCCACGGCGTCGCCGTCCCCAACGGCACCTGTGCCACCGTCGCCGCCGGCGGGTTCGTCACAGGCGGGGGCACCGGCCCCTTCACCCGCAGGGACGGGGTCGCTCCCGACAACCTGCGGGCCGCGCGTGTCGTCCTGGCGAACGGCCGCGTCGTCACCTGCGACGCCGACCGCCACCCCGAACTCCTGTGGGCCATCAGCGGCGGCGGGGGCGGCAACTTCGGCGTGATCACCGAATACACCCTCGACCACGTGCCGGTCGAGCGGATGGGCCAGTTCCGGGTCGTGTGGTCGTGGGACGACGCGGCCGAGGTGATCACCGGGTTGCAGGAGTGGGTCGCCGACCTGCCCAGGGAGATCGCGGGGGACCTGCTGGCGATCATGCCCGACGGCGCACCGGGACAGCCCGTCCTGCTCCAGATCGTGGGCACCGCCCTGACCGACCCCGACACCCTGGCCGCCGAGATCGACCGGCTGGTCGGCCTGGTCGGCCGGGAGCCCACCGAGCGCAACGTGCTGGACCAGACCTACCGCCAGACCATGATGAGCGTGTGGGGCTGCTCCGACAAGTCGGTCGCCCAGTGCCACCGCGTCGGCTTCAACCCCGAGGGCATGCTGCCCCGCGACGCCTTCCGCCTGTCCCGCTCCCGCCTGCTGGAGGACCCCATCCCCCGGTCGGGGATCGAGGACGTCCTGGGCGCCTTCGAGGCCGACCGCCAGGCCGGTCAGATCCGGATCCTGTCCATGCGCATCATGGGTGGCCAGACCAACGAGGTGGCCCCCGACGCCACCGCGTTCACGCACCGGAGCGCCTTCCTCAACATCTCCTTCACCTTCGGCGTCAACGACGCCGAGGCCACCCAGGAGGAGAAGGACACCGTCCTGGCGGCCCTGCACGACGGGTTCGCCACGTTCGACCCCTACTCCAACGGCCACACGCTGCAGAACTTCATGGACCCCTACCTGGACGACTGGCGCGACGCCTACTACGGGACCAACTACGCGCGCCTGTCCCGGGTCAAACGCGACTACGACCCCCACGGCTTCTTCCGGTTCGACCAGGCGATCTCATGACGGAGGCACCCATGCACGAGCTGCTGGACGGCTGGACCGCCCCCCAAGCCGCGGCCGACCCCGACGCCTACCTGCGCGCGATCCTGGAATGGCACTTCTCCCCGGCCACGGGGTCGCCCTTCTGGCTGGAGCGGGCCCCACGCCTGGGCTTCGACCCGATCGCCGACGTCAAGGAACTGGGCGACCTGCGCCGCTTCCCCGACCTGAGCGACGAACTGCGCACGGTCCGCGCCGAGGACCTCGTTCCCACGGGAGCCCACGGGACCCCCTTCGAGGTGTTCGAGTCGGGCGGCACCACCGGCGCCCCCAAGCGGGTGGTCGACGGCCTGTCCCGGGGACGCAACGTGGACTGGGTCGGCCGGGTGCTGAGCGAACACGGATTCCCCGAGGAGGGCAACTGGCTGCACGTGGGTCCCAGCGGCCCGCACGTGGTCGGCCGCACCATCAAACACCTGGCCGCGTCACGCGGCGGCCTGTGCTTCACCGTCGACTTCGATCCGCGCTGGGTCAAGAAACTGCTGGCCCAGGGCCGGACCGAGCTGGCCGCCGAGTACCGCGAGTACCTGCTCGACCAGGTCGAGCTGATCGTCGACTCCCAGGACATCCGCGTCCTGTTCATCACCCCGCCGGTGCTGGAGTCCCTGTGCTCACGCGCCTCCCTGTACGAGCGGGTCGCCCAACGCCTGGAGGGGCTGATGTGGGCGGGCACCAGCGTCAGCCCCGAGACCCTGTGGCAGATCGAGAACACCTTCTTCCCCAACGCCTCGGTGGCGGCGATCTACGGGAACACGATCATGGGGATCGCCCCACAGCGGCCCCGACTGGACGACGACACCCAGCCCTGCGTGTTCGTCCCCTTCTTCCCCCAGTCCGTGGTCGAGGTCATCGACGCCGAGGGCGCTCCCGTGGCCTACGGCGAGCGCGGCCGGGTCCTCATGCACCTGCTGGCCCGGGACATGTTCTTGCCCAACGTCCTGGAGCGCGACACCGCGATCCGTCTCGCCCCGGCACCCGGAGGCACGACGGACGGCCTCGCCGACATCGCCCCCTTCCAGGACGGAACCGGCACCAAGGTCATCGAGGGAGTGTACTGATGGACACCACCCCCACCCGGATCGACCCCGTCATCTGCGGCGCGTCCACCCCCAGCCGGGACCGCACCCAACTGCGGGCCCTGGACGGAACCACACTGGCGGAGGTCGGACTGGCCCCCCGCCTGCTCGCCCAGGCAGCCGTCGGCCGCATGCGCTCGGCCGCCGACCGCACCGCACCCGACCCCGAGGTCTTCGCCGAGGCGGGCCGCCTCTTCGCCCACGCCGACCTGGAGGGGGAGAGCCCCCAGGAGTACCGGGAGCGGGTCAGCGCCGCCACCGGAGCCCCGATCGGCGCCATCGAGCGGGCGAGCCGGGGCATCGAGGAAAGCCTCGGCCGGGTCGACCTGCTCAACCGGTCCGAACTGCCCGCCCCCTTCGCCGTTGCCGGGTTCGAGACCCACTGGGTGCCGCGCGGCGCCCTGCTGGCCGCGGTCGTCCCCAACAACCACCCCGAACCCAACGTGTCCTGGGTGCGGGCGCTCTCCCTCGGTTACGGCGTACTCGTCCGCCCCGGCAGTCGCGACCCGTTCACCCCCCGACGCCTGGTCGCTGCGCTCCTGGCCGCCGGACTGCCCGGCGACAAGATCAGCCTGCTGCCGGGCGGCCACGAGATCGGCGAACACCTCATCACCCAGGCCGACCTGGGACTGGTCTACGGCGGCCCCGACGCGGTGGCCCGCTGGGGCAGCCGCGACGACGTCCTGGTCCGCGGGCCCGGCAACAGCAAGGCACTGGTCGACGTCCCCCTCACGGACGCGCTCGTCGAGCGACTGGTGGACTGGATCGCCGACGACGGGGGCGTACGCTGCAACAACATCTCAGCGGTCCTGGTCCACGGCGACCACGTCGCACTGGCCGAACGCCTGGCCGAACGCCTGGCCGAACTGCCGACGCTGACACCCACCCACCCCGACGCCGCGCTCCCGGCCATTGGCGAGGACACCGCCGAACCCATGCGCGCGTACCTGGGACGGGTGACCGACGGCGCGATCGACCACTCCAGCCACCGCTACCCCGACGGCCCGGTCACCCGTACCGAGGACGGGCACACCCTGATGCGCCCCCTGGTCGTCTCGACCACCGACACCCACGGCGACCTCGTCGGCACGGAGCTGCCCTTCCCGTTCGTGGTGGTGGCCCCCTGGGAGGACAAGGACGACACCGCGCCACTGCGGGACTCCCTGGTGGTGAGCGTGCTCAGCGACCGTGAGGACCTGATCGGTCGGCTACTCGGCGAGCCGACCGTCCGCAAGGTCGTCGCGGGCCCCGTCCGCCCGTGGACCTCACGGCCCGAACAACCCCACGACGGAAGCCTGGCGGGCTTCCTGACCGAACCCAAGGCGCTCGTGCGAGCCCTGCCCCCGAGCTGACGTCACCCGACGCCCTCGACCGCGGCCCGTGAGCCGACCCTCTTCGCTCGACCGCGCCCCCACCCCCGGCGCCCCTCCCCGGGGCGCCGGGACCCCGCGGGACCCCCCTTCCACGAGGAGCACCGACTCATGCACACGGCATCACCAGCACTCGACGAAGCGCCCGTCGGGCGGCGCGGCGGCCCCCCGGTCTGGCGCCGGGACCGCTGGCGCGCACTGCCCATCCACCAACAGCCCTCGTGGCCGGACCCGGCGCAGCTGCGCACGGTCCTGGGTCAGCTCGCCACCCTGCCCGCCCTGACGGCGGTCGACGACGTCCGTCGCCTGGAGGCGTCCCTGGCCCGGGTGGCCGCCGGGCAGGCGTTCCTCATCCAGGCCGGGGACTGCGCCGAACCGATGGACGCCACCGGGGTGGCGGCGGTGCGGGGCAAGCACCGGCTCATCGGAATGATGGCCGAGACGGTCAGCGACCGCGCCGACCTGCCGACCGTGGCGGTCGGCCGGATCGGCGGACAGTTCGCCAAACCCCGGTCCGAGCCCACCGAGGTCGTCGACGACCGTGAACTGCCCGTGTTCCGCGGCCAGCTGGTCAACGACCCCCGCCCCGACGAGCGGTTGCGCACCCCCGACCCCCAACGGCTGCTGGCCGCCTACCGGGTCTCGCGCACCGTGCTCAACGAACTGCACATCCTCGCCCACGAGCGGGCCACGCACGGACTGGCCGACACCTGGCCCCACCCCCTGCCCCAGGATCCGGGGCGAGGCCCCCACCCGATCGACCGGCCCTGGGACGGATCGCTGCGGTCGGTCATCGCCGGCTACGGGGAGACACTGCCCACCGACCGCGGCGGGTGGACCCACACCGGACTGTGGACCAGCCACGAGTCCCTGGTCCTCGACTACGAAGAGCCGCTGGTGCGGCGCGACCCCCGCACCGGCGAGTGGTTCCTGCTGTCCACGCACATGCCCTGGATCGGAGAACGCACCCGCGCCGTCGGCGGGGCGCACGTGGAGTTCCACGCCACCATCGCCAACCCGGTCGGCTGCAAGATCGGGCCGAACATCGCACCGGAGGAGATCGTCGCGCTGTGCGCCGCGCTGAACCCCAACCGGCGCCCCGGACGGCTCACCCTGATCTGCCGGATGGGCGCCGACCGGGTCCGTGACCGCCTGCCCGCGCTGGCCCGGGCCGTCCGCGCCGCGGGCCACCACGTGGTGTGGGTCTGCGACCCCATGCACGGCAACACCGAAAAACTCGCGACCGGACGCAAGACCCGCAGGGTCGAGCGGATCCTCCACGAGATCGAGGCCTTCTTCGCGGCGCTGCGCGAGGCGGGCGAGTGGCCGGGCGGCGTGCACCTGGAGGCGACCGACGACGACGTCACCGAATGCCTCGACACGGACGGGACCGACGACGGCGCCGTGACCGACGACGGATACCGGACCCTGTGCGACCCGCGGCTGAACGAGAAACAGGCACTGCGCGTGACAGAGACGGTCAGCCGGCTGGTCGCCCAAGGATGACCACCCCGCCCCACGGCCCGTCGCACCGCCGCGAGCGGCGCGCGGCCCAGGACTAGAGAGCTTGGGATGCGAACCCTCCTGATCGACAACCACGACTCCTACACCTACAACCTCTTCCAGCTCATCGCCGAGGTCAACGGCGAGGAACCGGTCGTCGTCACCAACGACTCACCCGAGGCCGACCGCCTGGACACCGACGCCTTCGACAACATCGTCATCTCCCCAGGACCAGGGCACCCCGGCCGCCCCCGGGACTTCGGCGCCTCAGCACGGATCCTGGCCGACGCGTCCGTGCCCGTGCTCGGCGTCTGCCTGGGCCACCAGGGCATCGCGGTCAGCGAGGGCGCCGAGGTGACACCCGCCCCCCAACCCCGGCACGGCTTCCTGACCGCGGTCACCCACACCGGAGACGACCTGTTCTCGGGAATCCCCCAGGGCTTCACGGCGGTCCGCTACCACTCGCTGGCCGTCCCCGAACCGCTGCCACCGACCCTCGAACCGATCGCCTGGGCCGAGGACGGCACACTGATGGCGCTGCGCCACCGGGAGCGCCCGCTGTGGGGTGTGCAGTTCCACCCCGAGTCGATCGAGACCAGTCACGGACACCTGCTGTTGAGGAACTTCCGCGACCTGACGGCCACCCACAACGAGGGACGCCGCCACGTCGACCGCCCCGCCTCCGCCGAGGACGCCACCGCACGGGGAGAGGGCGCACGCCACCTCCTGCACCTGCGGGTGATCGAGTCGGCGGTGGACACCCAGGCCGTCTTCTCCCGCCTCTTCGCCGACTCCGAGGTACCCGCCTTCTGGCTCGACAGCGCACACGTGGAACCCGGGCTGTCGCGCTTCTCCTTCCTCGGGGACGCCAGCGGACCGCTCTCGGAGACGGTGAGGTACCGGGTCGAGGACCAGACGGTCGAGGTCGAGCGCCCCGGCGCCCCCGCCCAACGGGTGCCCGGCAGCGTCTTCGACTACCTCAAGCACGAGCTGGCCCGACGCCGTGTCGACAGCCACGACCTGCCCTTCGACTTCACATGCGGCTAAGTCGGCTA
>NZ_ANBC01000143.1 GCF_000341125.1 Nocardiopsis lucentensis DSM 44048
ACCTCGGCTACGAGCTCAAGGCCGACTGCGGGGCGGTCAACCGGCACCGCGCACCCACCCCCGACTCCTGGTGGGTCTTCGCCGACCGTTTCGTGGCGGTCGACCACCTACGGGACACGACCTACCTGGTGGCGATGAGCGACGGCTCCGCCGAGCGCGTCGGCCAGGCCACGGCGTGGCTGGAGGCCACCGCCGCCGAGATCCAGACACTGGTCGGCGCCGCACCCGAGCCCTCCGACACCGGCGCCGACCGCGCGGCCGCCCTGTCCCCGGCGGAGATCGAGTCCCACCTGACCGTCGGCCGGCAGGACTACGAGGCCGCCGTCGCGGCCTGCCAGAGCAAACTCCACGAGGGTGAGAGCTACGAGATCTGCCTGACCACCTCGGCCTGGCTGCCCGCGGTCGAGGACGGCTACCGTTTCTACACCCGGCTCCGCACGGCCAACCCGGCCCCCTACGGCGCCTACCTGCGCATGGGCCAGGACATGGAGATGGCGGGCTCCTCACCGGAGCGCTTCTTGACCGTCTCCCGGGACGGCGAGGTGGAGAGCAAGCCGATCAAGGGCACCGTCCCCCGCGGCGCCACCCCGGAGGAGGACGTCCGCCTGCGCGACTCGCTGGCCGCCAGCGCCAAGACCCGCGCCGAGAACCTCATGATCGTCGACCTGCTCCGCAACGACCTGGGCCGGGTGTGCGAGGTGGGCAGCGTCTACGTCCCCCGGCTCATGGCCGCCGAGTCCTACGCCACGGTCCACCAGCTGGTGTCCACGATCCGCGGACGGCTGCGCCCGGACGCCGACGCCATCGACTGCGTCCGCGCCTGTTTCCCCGGCGGATCGATGACCGGCGCACCCAAGCTGCGGACCATGGAGATCATCGACGAACTGGAGACCGAGGCCCGCGGTGTCTACTCGGGCTCGGTGGGGTTCCTCTCCTGCAACGGAGCCGCCGACCTCAACATCGTCATCCGCACCGCGGTGCGGATCGGCGACCGGTGGCGGGTCGGCGCGGGCGGGGCCATCGTCCTGGACTCCGACCCCGCCGACGAGTACGACGAGATGCTGCTCAAGGCGTCCGCTCCGCTGCGCGCCTACCGGGCCGTCGAGGTGGTGCGGTGATGCGCGGCCCCCACTCCGTCACCCCGAAGGGAGGGGACCGGTGAACATCGCCACCGAACTGCGGGAACTCGCCCAGGCACGCTGGCCGCACCGTCCGGCCTTCCACGAGGGGGAGCGGACCTGGACCCACGCCCAGGTGCACGACCTGGCGGCCCGCGCCGCCACCGTCCTGGCCGACCGGGGTGTGCGCCCGGGCACCCGGGTCCTGGTCGCGGTCCCGGACGGGATCGCCTGGGTGACGGCGTTCCTGGCCACCGCCCGGCTGGGCGCCACAGCGGTGCTGACCAACCCCGCGCTGCCCGTCGCCGACCACGACTTCATCGTCGCCGACGCCGGTGTCTCCCACGTCGTGGCGGGGGAGGAGACCGCCGACCGGTTCGCGGGACTGGAAACCCTGCGTGACGTCGAACTGGTCGCGGCGGCGCGGCACGCCCCGGAGGGCCGGGCCCAACCGGTGGACGCCGACACCCCGCTGTACGTCCAGTACACCTCCGGCACCACCGGACGGCCCAAGGGCGTGGTGCACCGCCACACCGACCCGTCCTTCTACCACGCCGCGTTCGGGCGCGCCCGACTGCGTCTGGGGCCCGAGGACGTGACCCTGTCGGTGTCCAAGCTCTTCTTCGCCTACGGGTTCGGCAACGCGCTGGTGTTCCCCCTGTTCTCCGGCGGGTCGGCGGTCCTGACCCCCGAGCGTCCAGGCCCCGGCAGGGTGGCCGAACTGGTACGCCGCCACGGCGTCACCGCCGTCTACGGCGTCCCCTCCTCCTACGCCCGACTGGTCGGCGACACGGACCCGACCGACTTCGCGAGCCTGCGAGTGGCCGTCTCCGCGGGGGNCGCCTTCGCGGAACGCTTCACCGGCTTCCTCGGCGTCCCCGTCCTGGACCAGCTCGGCTCCACCGAGGCCGGACACGCCATGTGCGCCAACGGCGTCGACGACAACGTCGCGGGCACCATCGGCACACCGGTGCCGGGGTTCGCGCTGCAGGTGCGCGACAAGCACGGCGACGAGGTCGCCGTCGGCGAGGAGGGCGAGCTGTGGGCCCGCGGGCCCAGCGTGATGCCCGGATACCTCGGCCTGCCCGAGGAAACCGAACGGACCCTGGTCGACGGCTGGCTGGCCACCCGCGACCGGGCCGTGCGCAACCCGGACGGCACCTACACGCACCTGGGGCGCGCCGACGACCTGGAGATGGTCGGCGGAATCACCATGTCGCCGCTGGAGGTCGAGCAGGTCCTGGGCGAACACCCCGGTGTGCGCGACGTGGCGGTCGCCTCCATCCCCGACGAACGCGGCGCCAGCCGACTGCGCGCCTTCGTCGTCGCCACCACCACGGCGCCCGACTCCCAGACCCTCACCACCGAGCTGCTCTCCCTGGCCGGCTCCCGTCTGGCCGCCTTCAAAGTCCCGCGCACCGTCGAACTGGTCGACGTGCTCCCGCGCACCGCCACCGGGAAGATCCAGCGTTTCCGGGTCCGCCAGGGCACCTGGTGACCCGCCCCGACGGTGACGCCCCCACCCACCCCCACATCACCCCACAAGGACGGACATGCTCAACCGGCTCCTGCCCGAACGTGCCTTCTACCTCGGCCAGCTGTTCGAGAACGCCGCGGCCAGGTTCGGCTCCACCCCGGTCACCCTCGACCAGCCGCTGGCCACCTTCCCCGAGCGCGGACGCGACCTGACCTACGCGGCCCTGGCCGACGTCGTCGACGACCTCGCCGCCCGACTGTGGGCGGCCGGCGTGCGCCCGGCCGAGCGGATCGCCGTCCACAAGGGCGCCAACTTCGACATCGCGCTGATCGCCTGCGCCGCCGCCAGGATCGGCGCCGTGCCCGTCACCCTCTCACCCGCGCTCAGCGGCCAGATCATCGACGAACTCCTGCGGAGGCTGGACCAGCCCTGGCTGGTCACCGACGCCGACAAGATCGACGGGGACCTGGCCGACCTGAACCTGGAGGCGCTGACCCGCCGGGTCCTGGTGGCCGGAACCCGCGAGCACCCCACGGGTCTGTTGCTGGCGGGCCTGGACGACGCCCCCCGCCGGGACCCGGTGCGGATGCACCCCAGCCAGCCCGCGCTGATCACCCACACCTCCGGCACCACGGGCGTGTCCAAGCTGATGGTCCACACCGCGCAGACCATCTTCCACCGCCTGCTGCCCCAGCAGATCATCGCCTGGCCCGTCCGGCGGCGCGAACGGGTCGCGCTGTGCATGTCCTTCGTGCACTCCCGGTTCTTCCACTCCCTGGGGGTGTTCCTCAACTACGGGAACCCGTTGGACGTCCTGGTCGACCCCGACCCCGACGTCATCGGCCCCATCTTCACCCGCACCCGCCCCGGGCTGGTGGAGACCCACCCCAACAACTTCATCCAGTGGGAGGAGCTGGCCGACGCCCCGGGCGCCCCGCTGGCCAGCGTCCGCTACTACAGCACGACCTTCGACGCCATCCACCCGCGGACCATCCAGCGGCTGCTGGGAGCCTCCCGGCGCCGCAACCCGCTGATGGTGCAGCTGTACGGGCAGAGCGAGACCGGACCGATCTCGGGCTGGTGGTACACGCCCAACAGCGCGCGGGAGACCGACGGGCGGTGCGTGGGCTTCCCCCTGCCGGGCTTCATCAAGGTCAGGGCCGTCGGCGAGGACGGCGCGCCGGTACGCCGGGGCGAGGCCGGGCACCTGGAGGTGCGCAGCCGCGGCCGGGTCCTGACCTACCTGGGCGAGGACGGCCGCTACCGCTCCCAGCTGAACGGATCATGGTGGCGCCTGGGGGACATGGGCTACCTCAACCGTCTGGGGATGCTCTTCCTCATCGACCGCGACATCGACCAGATCGACAGCATCGACAGCAACCTCGAACTGGAGGACGTGCTGATGTCGAGCCTCGACGAGCTGCTGGAGGTGGTGATCGTCAAGGGCCCCGACGGCACCCCCGTCCCCATCGTCTGCACCCGCAAGGACGCACCCCTGGACCAGGACCGCTGGCGGAAGGCGGTCCAGGACATGCCGCCCATGTCCGACCCGCTGCACGTCCCCTTCGCCGACCTGCCCCGCACCTCGACGTGGAAGGTTCAGCGCGTCCAGCTCACCCGCATGCTCGAAGAGGGTTCGCTGCGCACCGTGGACTCCCGGACCGCCGCCCGATGACCCGCCCCGGGCCGGAGCGGGACCCGCTCGCGGCCCCTTTCGTCCACCGCGACCAGTTGCTGAGGAAGGGCACAGATGAGTAGTAGGCCAGACAGGGACGATCACCGTCCGGTCCTGGTCGTCGGAGCCGGTCCCGTCGGCCTGACGGCGGCACTGGCCCTGCGCGGCGCCGGGCTCCCGGTCACCGTGTTGGAGGCCCAGGCCGCCGACCGGGTGCGTCCCGGAAGCAGGGCACTGTTCCTGCACAGGGAGTCCCTGGAGCTGTTGGAGAACATCCGCCCGGGACTGCGGGACACCCTCACCAGCCACGGAATCGTCTGGACCACCAAACGCACCCTGTACCGGGGCCGCGAGGTCTTCCGCCGCTCCTACCCGCCGGCCACCGGACAAGGGGCACACCCCTTCACCAGCCTCCGGCAGGTGGAGACGGAACGGCATCTGATGCGCGAGTGCGTCCAGGCGGGGGTCGACTTCGCCTGGGAGTCCGAAGTCAGCGAGGTCGACGCCACCGGTGAGCGGGTACTGCTGCGCACCACGTCGGGACACGAGTGGACCGCGCGGTACGTGATCGCGGCGGACGGGGCACGGTCGGGGGTGCGCAAGGCCTTGGGCATCCGTTTGGAGGGAGAACGCTCCGAGTCCTTCCACGTGGTGGTGGACGTCCGCGACGACGGGAACGACGCCCTCCCCCTGGAACGGGTCTTCCACTACGAACACCCCGCCCTGGGCGGACGCAGTCTGATGCGGGTCCCCTTCGCGGGAGGATTCCAGCTGGACCTGCAGTGCAAGGACGGCGACGACCCCGACGCCTACGCCACGGAGGAGGCCGCCCGCCGCTGGACGGCGCGGGTCGTCCCCGAACGCTACGCCGACCGGTTGCTGTGGGTCTCGCGCTACCGGTTCCTCCAGGTGGTCGCCGAGGCCTTCACCGACCCGCGGCGCCGGGTGCTCCTGGTCGGTGAATCCTGCCACCTGTTCCCTCCGTTCGGGGCACGCGGCCTCAACAGCGGGATCGCGGACGCGGTCGAGGCGGCCTCGGCCATCGCCCAGGCGCTGGGCGACCCGGCCACGCGCGAGCCGGCCGTGGACCGCTTCGCCCGACTGCGCCGCGAAGCGGCGCTGTTCAACAGCCGGGCAGCCGGAACCGCCCTGGCACACCTGCGGCCGAGCAGCCGGATCGTCCGGCTGCGGCAGGCGGCCGCCGCGCGGCTGTCCCCCCTCGTCCCGGCGTGCGGGGCCTGGTTGGAGAACTCCCCCTACGGGCCCCGCACCGGCGCGCTCACCAACACCAGCGGGCGGTACTGACCATGACGCAGGCCACCCACACCCGCCTGTACTGGAACCCCGACATCGGGCTGCGTCCGGGGGACACACCCCGGACCGGACTCCTGGCCGCCGACTCCTGGCTGGTGACCGACGGCGCGGCTCGGGCCGTGGAACGCCACCGGGACCGGTTCGCGCGCGCCTGCGTCGCCGCGGGCGTGTCCCGGCTGACCACCGAGTGCTTCTGGGAGGAGGCCCTGGCCGCGATCCCCCCGCACGGCGACTGGTTCCCCCGCGCCGAGCTGCGCACCGACGGGCGGCTCGCCTTCCTGCTGCGAGCCGCCCCGCCACGCGGCACCGGCCTGCGCGTCCTGGTCTGGCCCGGACCCGACCCACGGACCCGGCCCCGGGTCAAGGGGCCGGACCTGGAGCGGCTGGCCGGCGTCCGACAGGGCGCGGTGCGCGCCGGAGCCGACGAGGCCCTGCTGTGCACCGGCTCCGACCTGCTCGTGGAGTCGACCACCAGCGCCCTGCTGTGGTGGGAGGGCGACACCCTGTGCCTGCCCTCCCAACGACTACGGGTCCTGCCCAGTGTCACCGCCGCGCTCTTGGTGGAGCGGGCGCGCGAACTGGGCATCCGGGTCCGCCAGCGGCACGCCCGCCCACAAACCCTCGACGAACGTGAAACCTGGCTGGTCAACGCCTTGCACGGCATCCGCACCGTCACGGAGTGGACAGGCTCCTCCCTCCGGCCCGGCGCCGCCGAGCGCGCACCGGCCTGGCGCGCCCACCTCGAATCCCTCCGGCTGCCCCTGACCGGCCGGTCAGGGCCCCACGCCCCCCGGTGACGCGTTCGCGCGCGTTCGCCACGCACACATCGACTCGGAGGTCCACTGTGAACCAGACGGATGCGACGACCAGCCCACGCCCCACCGCCGCGATCACGGGGGCCGGCCCACGGGACCAGTCGGTCCGCCAGGGGCTGAGAACCACCCCCACCACGAAAAGTGGCCGACACCACACAGCCGCGACACGCACCCCGAACCACCTGCGAGAACGTGGTTCTCACCGAGGTCACAGCCCTGGGGTGAGCCGACTGTTTCCCGCGTGTTACGACGCGACACCTCCAGGCAACGCACACTTCCTACCTTCGGTTTTGTCATCATCCGTCGAGTAGGAAGGCCTGGTCGTGGCCCCCGAGACCAGCTCATCAAGCCAGCGGACCGGACGGTCCTGGATCACCCACTGGGCGCCCGAGGACCCCACCTTCTGGCGGGAGACCGGCCGACCCATCGCCAAGCGCAACCTGTGGGCGTCGATCCTGTCCGAGCACATCGGATTCTCCGTCTGGAGTATCTGGTCCGTGCTCGCCCTGTTCATGACCCCCGCCGCCGGGTTCGACTGGGCACCCGAACAGAAGTTCCTGCTCGTCTCGCTCGTCGCCCTGGTCGGCGCGATCCTGCGCGTGCCCTACACCCTGGCCGTGCCGATCTTCGGCGGCCGCAACTGGACGATCATCTCCGCGTCCCTGCTGCTCATCCCCACGGTGTTGGCGTTCTACCTCATCCAGAACCCCGACACCCCCTACTGGCTGTTCCTGGTCCTGGGCGCCACCGCGGGCGTGGGCGGAGGAAACTTCTCCTCCTCCATGGCCAACATCAACTTCTACTTCCCCGAGAAGGAGAAGGGCTGGGCGCTCGGCCTGAACGCGGGCGGCGGCAACATCGGCGTGGCCACCGTCCAGCTCGTCGGCCTGGCCGTCATCGCCCTGTTCACCGCCTCCTCCGGGCACCTGGTCCCGCTGTTCTACGCCCCGTTCATCCTGCTGGCCATCTGGGTCGCCCTCCGCAGCATGAACAACCTCACCAGCGCCCGCACCGACGTGTCCGCCCAGATCGCCGCCACCCGTGACCGGCACTTCTGGATCATGTCCTTCCTCTACATCGGCACGTTCGGCTCCTTCATCGGCTTCGGGTTCGCCTTCGGCCTGCTGCTGCAGAACCAGTTCGGCCTCGAACCCCTCCAGGCGGCCTCCGTCACCTTCCTCGGCCCCACCATCGGCTCCCTCATCCGACCCGTCGGCGGAAAGATGGCCGACCGCCTCGGCGGCGCCCGCGTCACCTTCTGGAACTTCATCGCCATGGTGATCGCCACCGGCCTGGCCGTCGCCTCCATCCAGATCGACAACCTGATCCTGTTCATCGGCGTCTTCGCCGTCGTGTTCGTCCTCACCGGCATCGGCAACGGCTCGGTCTACAAGATGATCCCGTCCCTCTACGCCGCCAAGGCCCAGAGCGCCATCTCCGCGGGCACCCCCGCCGAGGAGGCCCACTCCTACAACAAGCGCATCGCCAGCTCCATGCTCGGCCTCATCGGCGCCATGGGCGCCTTCGGCGGCGTCGCCATCAACCTCGTCTTCCGCGAGTCCTTCCGCGCCACCGAGTCGGCGGCCCCCGGGCTCGTCGCCTTCCTGGTCTTCTACGCTGTGTGCGCCGTGGTCACCTACACCGTCTACATGCGCACACCCACCCTCGCCGCCCCCGCCCAGACCCAGGCCACCGGCACCACGGAGACCGTCGCACGATGACCCCAGGCCAGAGCACCACGACCCACTGCCCCTACTGCGCGCTCCAGTGCGCCATGCACCTGGACACCGGACCGGACGGGCGCCTGACCGCCCGCCCGGCGGCCTTCCCCACCAACCGGGGCGGGCTGTGCCGCAAGGGCTGGACCTCCACCGAGGTCCTCACCGTCCCCGACCGCCTCACCCGACCCCTGATCCGCAAGGACCGGGACTCCGAACTCACCGAGGTGGACTGGGACACGGCGCTGGACCACGTCGCCGCACGCCTGAACGCGCTGCGCGCCGAGTCCGGCCCCGACGCGGTCGCGGTGTTCGGCAGCGGTGGACTGACCAACGAGAAGTCCTACACCCTGGGCAAGTTCGCCCGACTGGCGCTGGGCACCTCACAGATCGACTACAACGGCCGGTTCTGCATGTCCTCGGCCGCGGCCGCCGGCAACAAGGCCTTCGGCCTGGACCGGGGCATGCCCTTCCCCCTCACCGACGTGGCCGAGGCCGAAGTCGTCCTCCTGGCCGGCGCCAACCCCGCCGAGACCATGCCACCGATGATGGGGCACCTGTCCGCGCCCACACTCATCGTGATCGACCCACGCCAGTCGGGCACCGCCCAAGCGGCCCTCGACAACGGGGGAGTGCACCTGGCCCCCCGCCCCGGGACCGACCTGGCCCTGGCCCTGGGCCTGCTGCACGCCGTCCACGTCCAGGGCTGGACCGACACCGACTACCTCGCCGCCCGCACCCACGGCTTCGACCAGGCCTGGCAACACGCCGCCGCCTGGTGGCCCGAACGCACCGAACAGGTCACCGGCGTCCCGGCCACCCAACTGCGCCGAGCCGCCGACCTGCTCGGCCGGGCCGCCCGCAACCAGTCGGCCTACGTGCTGACCGGCCGCGGCACCGAACAGCACGCCAAGGGCACCGACACCGTCTCGGCCTGGATCAACCTCTCCCTCGCCCTGGGCCTGCCCGGCCGCCACGGGTCCGGATACGGATGCATCACCGGCCAGGGCAACGGACAGGGCGGCCGCGAACACGGCCAAAAGGCCGACCAGCTGCCCGGCTACCGCAGAATCGACGACCCCGCCGCCCGCGACCACGTCGCCTCCGTGTGGGGAGTGGACCCCGACACCCTGCCCGGCCCCGGTCGCAGCGCCTTCGAACTCCTCGACGCCCTGGGCACCGACGGCGGACCGCGCGCCATGCTCCTGTTCGGGTCCAACCCCGTCGTCTCCGCCCCCGACGCCGACCGCGTCCGTGACCGCCTGGCCTCCCTCGACCTGCTCGTGGCTGCCGACTTCGTCCTGTCCGACACCGCCGCC
>NZ_ANBC01000144.1 GCF_000341125.1 Nocardiopsis lucentensis DSM 44048
GGCCGAGGAGTCGGGCACCATGACCAACCTCGAGGGCCGCATCCTGCGCCGCGCCAAGGCCATCGAACCCCCCGAGGGCGTGCGCACCGACCTTCAGGTCCTGGCCGACCTGGCCACCCGCCTGGGACAGCCCGCCGAACGCTTCCCCACCGACCCCGACACCGTTCTGGCCGAACTCGGCCGCGCCTCCGCCGGGGGAGCGGCCGACTACTCCGGCGCCACCCCCGACCGCCTGGACAACGGCGAGGCCCTGTACTGGCCCGTGCGCACCGACGCCGAGCCCACCCCCCGCCTGTTCCTGGACACCTTCGCCCACCCCGACGGGCGCGCCCGCCTCATCGCCGTCTCCCACCGCCCACCTGCCGAGGCCACCGACGAGGACTACCCCCTCATCGCCACCACCGGACGGCTCATGGGCCACTACCAGTCCGGCGCCCAGACCCGCCGCGTCCCCGAACTCACCGGCGCCGAACCCGAGGCCTACGTCGAAGTCCACCCCGACACCGCCGCCCGCGCCGGACTCGCCCACGGAGACTGGGCCCGCCTGACCTCCCGCCGCGGCCACACCCGCGCCCGTGTGCGCCTCACTCCCACCGCACGCCTGGACACCGTGTTCGTGCCCTTCCACTTCGCCGACGACCAGGCCGCCAACAACATCACCAACCCCGCGCTGGACCCCACCAGCCGCATGCCCGAGTTCAAGGTCAGCGCCGTGCGTCTGGACCCCGAGCCCACCCCCTGACCACCCCACCCGCCCACCCCGGCCGACGCCGCCCGGGAACCCACACCACCACCAGGAGGCCGCAGATGAGCACCACGCAGGCACCGCCCCCGCGTCAGATCGTGGTCGTCGGCAACGGGATGGTCGGCGCCCGCTTCGCCGAGGAGGTCGCCCGCCTGGACCCCACCGGAGAGCGCGTCCACGTCACCGTGGTCGGCGAGGAGGACCAGGCCGCCTACAACCGCGTCCTGCTCTCCGGCGTGGTCGCGGGCTCCTACACCCCAGACCAGATCCGCCTGCCCGTCCCCGACACCCCGGGCGTCACCGTGCGCACCGGTGTGGCCGCCACCGCGCTGGACCCCGAACGACGCCGCCTCACCCTGGACGACGGAACCCACCTGTCCTATGACGAACTCGTCCTGGCCACCGGAGCCCGCGCCGCCTTCCCACCCATCACCGGCGTGGCCGCCCCAGACGGCAGCCCGGGGGAGGGGGTCACCGCTCTGCGCGATTTGGCCGACTGCCAACGCGTGCTGTCCCTGGCCCGCCCCGGCGCGCCCGTGGTCGTCCTAGGCGGCGGCGTGCTGGGCCTGGAGGCCGCTCGCGGGCTGGTCGGCCGCGGCATGCGCGTGTCGGTCGTGGAGTCCTCGCCCTGGATCATGCGCCGCCAGATCGACAAGCCCGCCGCCCGCATCCTCGCCGACCAGTACGCCGCCCTCGGGGTCACCGTGCACTCCTGGCGGGTCGCCTCCCGCTGGGTACCCGGCACCGGCCTGGAACTGGACGACGGACGCGTCCTGCCCGGCGACGCCCTGGTGGTCACCGCCGGAGTGCGCGGCAACATCGAACTGGCCAAGGACGCCGGGATCGAGGTCGAACACGGCGTCCTGGTCGATGACACCCTGACCACCTCCGACGCGCGCGTGCACGCCATCGGCGACTGCGCCCAGCACCCCGGCGGCGGCGCCGGACTGGTCCAACCCGGCTGGGAGCAGGCCTCCGTGCTCGCCCAGCGGCTCACCGGGACCGCCCCCCAGGCCGCCTACACCGGTTCCAGCCCCCTGACCCGCCTCAAGGCCGAGGGCATCGAACTGACCGCGTTCGGCCGCGTCCACGACGAGGAGGACACCGAGGACCTGGAGACGGTGACCATCAGCGACCCGCACGGAGGCCGCTACGCCAAACTCGTGGTCAGCGCCGAGCGCGTGGTCGGCGCCGTCCTGCTGGGCTTCCCCGAGGCCGCCGCCACCCTGTCCCAGCTCTTCGACACCGGCGCCCCCGTGCCCGCCGACCGGCTCGCCCTCGTCCAGGGGCTGCCCACGGCCGCCCCTGAGACCGAGTCCGCCCCCGACCAGCAGACCCTGGTGTGCCGGTGCAATGCCGTCACCCGCGAGAGCATCGAACAGGCCTGGCTGGACGGGGCCCGCACCCGCGAGGCCATCGCCGACACCACCCGTGCCACCACCGGATGCGGCGGTTGCGTACGCGACGTCAACGCGCTGCTGTCGGGTCTCAACGACACCGACCCCGCCAAGGTCGGCTGACCGGGGTCGTTCCGCTCGCCGCGAGGCCATGGCGGCGAGCGGGACGACTCATTCCACCCACCACATCAGCAGCGGAACCGCCCCCAGCACGACGACGGTCGCCAGCGCCACCACCCACCAGCGGTCCCGCCAGACCCACCCCGCCACGAGGGCGGGCAGCGGCGCCAGGGCCAGGCCGAACATCCACCACACCGGGACCGGCGCGACGAAGGTCTCCCGCTGCTCCGCGCACGCCTCGGCCGCCCACCCGCCCGGACTCGGGACGTACCCGCACACCTGCGGTTCGCTGGCCTCCACGGTGATCATCAGCCCCGCGAGCAGGGCGAAGGGCACGACGGGAAAGCTCAGCAGCCCCAGGAGGACCCGCCTGACGATCCGTCCGGCGCGCCCGCCACCCGCACTGGGTGAAGGGGAGGTCGAGGACACGGGGGAGTGTTCGGGGGGAGAGGCCATGGTCGTGCACCCTAGCCGAGCACGGATCGCCCCGCGCCCGTCCACCGCCGCCGCTACTGGCCGGCCCCNNATGCGCTCACGCAGCAGGTCGGCGTGCCCGTTGTGCCGCGCGTACTCCTCCACCATGTGCACCAGCACCTCGCGCAGCGACATGGTCCCGTGCCGGTCGATCTCGAACGTGGCGTCCAGCGACGCCGCCCGGGCCACGAAGTCGTCGGTGAAGGCGACCTCCTCACGCCAGACCCGCCAGGCCTCCTCCACCACCGTCGGGTCGGCGACCGCACCGTCGAACTCGGCGTCGGGGTCCTCGGACGTGCAGAACAGCCGCGGCAGGTCCAACCCCGACAACCGCAGCCGGAACCAGGCCCGCTCCACCTCGGCCATGTGACGCACCAGTCCCAGCAGCGACATGGTGGAGGGATCCACCGACCTGCGCGCCAACTGCTCGGCGTCCAGCCCCTCGCACTTGATGTCCAACGTCAGCCGTTGGTCCCGAAGGAACCCCATCAGGGTGGCGCGTTCGTCGCCCAGCCGCGGCCCGCCCATACGCGGATCGTTCCGGGCATCCAAGAACATGTCCGCGCGCTTGTTCAGTTCACTCATGGCCGCGATTCTCACCCATCCGAACCCGCCGCGGACAGCCCCGGCCCGCCCCTCGACGACAACGGGCCCGTCCGCGCGGGAACGACCCCTAGCGCAGTGCCAGGGCGACGGCCGAGCACACCAGCGCCAGGACCGACAGCAGGGTACGCACGTGGTTCCAGCGCACCCACACCGCCTCGAAGGCGCCGCGCACCGCCGCGGGGTCGGCGACATCCACGGCCGGCCCCGCCGCCTCCAACGCGTTGTTCCTGGGGATGTTGAAGGCGAACGTGATCAGGATGACGGCCAACAGCGCCGCCAGGGCCGTGAAGGACCACACCGTCGTCATCCCGGCGCCGACAACGGCATCCCGCGCCGCCGTGACCAGCGCCGCCACCGGAGCACCCAGGAAGACCAGGGCGAACAAAGGGTTGAGGATCGCCACGTTGACACCCTGCATGGTCTCGATCATCGCCTGGTCTCCCGCACGCCGCAGCCCCGGCATCACCGCCACCGAGAACGCGAAGAACAGCCCAGCGAACAATCCGATCAGCACCACCGACAGCACCGGCACAGCCACGAACACCGCCTGCACCACCCATCACCCCCACCATCGTCCCGTCGCCCACCCACGTTCCGAGCGCAGACTACCGACCCCGCCACGACACACCGCCCTCAGCCCAGGTCGGCGCCCCACACGGGTTGGCAGACTGTCCACTCTTACCGCCCAGCGCACCGGATCCGTATGGCGGCACCCCCTTTTCCTCGGCCCCCTGTCGCTATACCGTTCGGTAGGTGTGCTCTCCCCCGCTCGTCGGACGTGCCCGGGAACGACGGCAGTTGCGCACCGCGGCAGACCCTGGACGCCTTGTCCTCGTGGCCGGGTCCGCCGGTTCGGGAAAGACCCGACTGGTCCAGGAACTCCACGAGGCCACGGACACGACGGTCCTGACCGGCCACTGCCCGCCCCGGGCCGAACCGTTCCCCCTCGCCCCCGTCATCGAAGCCCTGCGCGGCGCCCCCATCCCCGACGGCCTCAGCCCGTTGTGCGGCGCCCTGCACGCCCTCATGCCCGAACACGGCGACCGCCTGCCCGCCCCCCTGCCTCCCGCGACCACCCCCGCCGACGACCAACACCGCACCTACCGCGCCTTCACCGAACTCCTCGGCGCCCTGGGACCGGCCGTCCTGGTGGTGGAGGACGTGCAGTGGATCGACCAGACCACCCGCGACCTGCTGCACTACCTCACCCCCCGCCTGCCCCCCACCCTCTCCCTCGTCCTGACCTACCGGCCCGAGGAACTGCCCCGGTCCTTCCCCGTGGCCGCCCTGGCCGCCCTGGCCCCCGCCACCACCACCCACGACGAACTCACCCTGGACCCGCTCACCCCCCAGGACCTGCTCACCCTCGCCCACGGGTTCACGGCCACCGCCACCGCCGAGGACGCCCACCGCCTCCACGCCT
>NZ_ANBC01000145.1 GCF_000341125.1 Nocardiopsis lucentensis DSM 44048
CGCCCTGGACCGCGACACCCGCCGACTCCTGCGCGCCGCCGCCGTCCTGGACACCCCCTCCAACGAGACCCACCTGGCGCGGGTGGCCGACCTGTCCCCGCACCGCGCCGAAAAGGCCCTGGCCCGCGCCTGCCGCCGCGGCCTACTGCACACCACCGACCCGACGACCCTGACCACCGCCACCCCCCTCCTGCGCCAGGTCTGCTACACCGCCCTGCCCCGCGACAAACGCCGTCGCCTGCACCGCGCCGCGCTGGCCGTGCTGTCCCAGACTCCCGACCCCGACCACGCCCGCCTGGCCCACCACGCCCGCGAGGCCGGACTCCTGGACGCCTGGACCAACCACGCCGAACACGCTGCCGACCTCGCCCTGGCCCAGGGGGAGGACACCACCGCCGTCACCCTGCTGCGCGACGCCCTGACCCGCCGGAGCCTGCCCCCGCGCCGCCGCTGCGAACTCACCCTCAAACTCGGCCGCGCCGCCCTGACCGGCATCAGCGCCGAACACACCATCGCCCTGCTACGCGACGTGCTCACCACCCCCGGCCTCAGTGCCGCCGAACGCGGCGAACTCCGCATGGAGCTGGGACTGCTCCTGCTCAACCAGGCCGCCCAGGGGCGCACCGCCCGCGGCGAACTCGTCCGCGCCACCGCCGAACTGTCCACCCGCCCCGACCTGGCCGCCCGCGCCATGTGCGCGCTCGCCGTGCCCCGAGACACCTCCGACTCGGTCGACACCCACCGCCGGTGGATGGAACAGGCCGTGGCCGCCGCCGACCGCAGCCGCGACCCCGCCGTCAGCCAGATCGTCGCGGTCAACCACGCCACCCTCCTGGCCCAGATCGGCGACCCCGACGCCTGGACGGTCACCCTGCCCGACCCCGGGACCGCCCACGCCCAGCCCACCCCCGAGACCCTGGCGCGCCGCCGCGAGTTCGCCCGCGGCTCCCTCAACCTCGCCGACGCCGCCGTCATGCTCGGCCACTACGACCGCGCCGACCACCACCTGGACGACGCCACCAGCTGGTCAGTGGCCGCCGACGCCCCCTACGTACACGAGAGCGCCCACACCCTGCGCCTGCTCCTGGACTGGGTGCGCGGCCGGTGGCCGGGGCTGGCCGAGGAGACCGAACGCAACCTGCGCTCCCCGCGCCTGGCCCACCTGCACTCGGTCACCGCCGAACTGACCGTCATCCGCGCGGGACTGGCCCTGGCCCAGGGCGACCCCGCCACCGCCCAGACCCACCTGGCCCGCGTCCGCCCCGGCCCCGAGGCCACCGCGCGCACCGCCCCCGACTACACCGTGCCCGTGCGCGCCCTGGCCGCCGGGCTCCTGGCCCGCCTGGCCACCGCCCAGGGCGACCCGGCCACCGCCTGGGAGCACGTCGACGACCTGGTCTCCCTGGTGGCCAGCAAGGGCATCTGGGTGTGGGCCGCCGAACTGGTACCCGGGATGGAAGCCCTGTTGGACACCGGCCGCGTCGCCGTCGCCCGGGACCTGTGCGCCCGCTTCAGCGCCGGGCTGCGCGGCGCCCACGCCCCCGCGGCCGAGGCCGCGCTGATCCGGTTCAAGGCCGCCATCGCCCACCACCGCGGCCACCACGACCGGGCCCTGCACCTGTACGGCGAGGCCGAGAACGCCTACCGGGCCATGGGACGGCCCTACGACGCCGCCCAGGCCCGCGAGTCCGCCGCCCACGCCCTGCTGTCCCAGACCGACGGCCACGACCGCGACCCCTCCTCGGGGGTGGGCGACCTGCGCTCGGCCCTGGCCGAGTACACCGAACTGGGCGCGGCCTGGGACGCCTCGCGGGTGCGCCGCGCCCTGCGGGCCCACGGTGTGGTCACCCCTCCCACCACCGGCCGCGGCCGCGGGGACCGGCGCCTGTCGCCGCGCGAGAGCGAGATCGCGACGCTGGCCGCCCAGGGGCGCACCAACCGGGAGATCGCGGCGCTGCTGCACCTGTCCCCGCGCACCGTGGAGACCCACGTGGCCAACGCGCTGGCCAAACTCGGCCTGCGCTCACGACGGGACCTGTCCGCCCCCTCCGACCCCTCCGCTACGTAGTCACCCGATCGCTTCTTAACTACGTAGTAGATACGTATTGTTCGGCCACGCCGAGCCACACACCATGACACATGGGTGGCCACCCGACCCACGCATCCCTGCATCCCTCCACGAAGGGTTCCCCCACATGCGCAAGATCGGTGCCGTGATCGCGGCCGCCGTGATGCTGCCGTTCCTGGCGGCGTCACCGGCCGCCGCCGAACCGGAGACCCCCGCGTTCCTGGATCTGTCCGATCCCACCGAACGCACCTACATCGTCGTCCTGGACGACAGCGCCAACCCCGAAGAGGTCGCCGACCGCAACGGCGACCGCCCCCAGGGCGTCTACGAACACGCCCTGACCGGCTACGCCGCCGAGATGACCGCGGCCGACGCCGCAGACCTGCTCGAGGACCCCGACGTCGCCTACGTCCAAGAGGACCAGGTCGTCGAGGCCTTCGAGCAGGAGACCCCCACCGGCATCTCCCGCACCTTCGCCCCCGACAACCCCAACCTGGACATCAACGGACAGCCCGACTACGTCCCCGACGTGGCCGTCGCCGTCCTGGACACCGGTGTCGACGGGTCCCACCCCGACCTCAACGTCGTCGACTCGGTGGACTGCACCAGCGGCTCCTGCGTGTCCAACACCGCCAGCGACGGCAACGGACACGGCACGCACGTCGCCGGCAGCATCGCCGCCATCGACAACAACGAGGGCGTCGTCGGCATGGCCCCCGGCGCCGACATCTGGAACGTCCAGGTCCTGACCTCGGGCGGCAGCGGCACCCTGGCCGGCATCACGGCGGGCGTGGACTACGTCACCGCCAACGCCGACCAGGTCGCCGTGGCCAACATGAGCCTGGGCTGCAACGGCTGTACCGACCAGGCCCTGAGCCAGGCCATCACCAACGCCGTCGACGCGGGTGTGGCCTGGGCCGTGGCCGCGGGCAACGACGGGGTCGACGGCCGCAACTTCTTCCCCGCCAACCACCCCGACGTGCTCACCGTCTCCTCCATGGCCGACTCCGACGGCCAGCCCGGCGGAAACGGCGGCACCCTGAGCTGCCGCCACGACTCCGACGACACCCTGTCGACCTTCTCCAACTACGGTGACGTCATCGACATCGCCGCCCCCGGCTCCTGCATCACCTCCACCTGGCCCGGCGGCGGCTACAACACCATCAGCGGCACCTCCATGGCCTCCCCGCACGCCGCGGGCGGCCTGGCCCTGCTGGCCACCGGCTCCGCCAAGCCCAGCGACCGCTCCGGCGTCATGGCCCTCTACCAGACCCTGACCGGCGCCGGCAACTACGACTGGAACGACACCTCCGGCGACGGCATCCAGGAGCCGCTCCTGGACGTGGGCGACCCCGACACCTTCCCCGGTGACGGCAGCACCACCCCGCCCGACGGCCCCGTGGCCGACATCTCCCAGTCCTGCGACGACGCCACCCTGACCTGCTCCTTCGACGGGTCCGGGTCGGCCGGGGAGATCACCGACTACGCGTGGGACTTCGGCGACGGCGCCACCGACAGCGGCGCCACCACCTCCCACACCTACGCCAGCGAGGGCACCTACACCGTCACGCTGACCGTCACCGACGACACCGGCGCCACCAACTCCGACACCGTCGAGGTGACGGTGGGCGCCCCCGACCACACCGCGCCGACCGCCGACTTCACCGGGTCCTGCTACACCTGGTGGTACTACTGCAGCCTGGACGGGTCCGGCTCCAGCGCCGGTGACGCCCCGATCGTCTCCTACAGCTGGGACTTCGGCGACGGCACCACCGGTACCGGCCAGACCACCTGGCACTTCTACGACGGTCCCGGCACCTACACCATCACTCTGACCGTCACCGACGAGACCGGTGCCACCGGCTCGACCACCAAGACGGTCACCCTGTCCTGATCCCCACCCCCCACCGGCGGCCCCTTCCCCACAGCGGGGGAGGGGCCGCCACCCCGTTCCCCCTCACGCGAACCCCGCCGGGCGCGCCCGCGTCAGACCACAACACACCCAGCGACCGCGGTCCACCCGCGCCCACCGTGAGGAAGACCCCCAGACCATGACCACACGAGCCCCCGCGGCCGCGGCCCTGGCGCTCAGCCTGCTGCTCACCTCCTGCGGCCTGGTCGAGAACCTGACCGGCGGCAACGACGCCACCCCCACCGCGGAACCCTCCCCCCAGACCGGTGCCGACCAACGGGAGCGCCCACGGCTCCCCTTCGTCCGCCAGGGACGCATGTCGATCGAGGGCGGCAACGACGTCACCTTCGAACTCACCATCACCAACCTGGAACACAACGGCGAGTACCTCATGCTGGAGGTGACCCACAACTACCTGGAGGACCTGCCCGGGACGGTCACCGGACGCAACCCGCCCGTACGCATGGTCGACCCCGTCTCCGGGGAGGTCCTGCGCTTCCTGCGCGACTCCGCCAACAACGACGAGCCCTACGGCACCCATTTCGTGCCCGGCGACCCCCACATGCCCACCCACGAGGGACTGCCCACCACCCTGCGCCGCTACCTGCCCGCCCCCACCCAGGACGCGCGGTACCTCACCCTGACCGGCGCCGGGGTCGGCCTCATCCCCGGCATCCCCATCACCCGCGTCGACGAGTTCACCCCCGCCCCCGAACCCAACGCCCACGACTACATCGACCCCGAGACCTTCGCCCAAGAACCCGAACTCCCCGACCAGATCTGGTACCCCGACAACCCACCACCCCCGGCCCTGGACACCTCCGGCGACCGCCACACCATGGAGAGCTTCGTGGACAACCCCACCGCCTCCACCACCCGCTCCGGCGACCAAGAGGTCATCGCCCTGCACGCCGACGAGATGTTCGCCTTCGACGCCTCCACACCCACCGCCGAGGCCGCCGAGACCATCCGCGCCTGCGCCCGGACCCTGCGCGCCAACATCGGCCCCCAGGGCGGGGAGATCACCATCGTCGGCCACACCGATGACCGCGGCCCATCCGCCTACAACCAGACCCTGTCACGCGAACGCGCCGAGGCCGCACGCGCCCTGCTGGAGGAGGAACTGGGCGCAGAGTTCACCTTCACCACCGAAGGACGCGGCAGCGCCGAACCGCTGGCCGCCGAGGGCGGGCCCGACGACGAGCAGGCCCGCGCCCGCAACCGCCGGGTGGAGTTCACCTACCAAGTGCCTCTGGACGCCGACGGCGCCGCCCCCACCCAGGACGGCCTGGCCTCGGCCCGCCGCCACGTCGCCGACCCGGCCCACTTCTTCGACGACCCCGAACCCGTCACCACCCTCATCCACAACGACGTGGACCTGCACGTCTACCCGATGGTGCGCGACGGCGCCTACCTGTTCCAGATGGTGGGCTTCCAAAACTCCACGCTCTCACCCCTGGAGGCGGACCTGGACGTGGACGAGTCGGTCATCCCCGGCAGCCCCGCCCAGTACACCGAGGGCACCCTGGGCGGCTTCCGCGTCCACAACCCCGACACCGGCCTGGTCCGGTACGTCATCCGTATCCGCACCGGCGACGGCGCCTATGAGGACTTCGCCGACCGGATCAACGAGCTGGCCACCGGAGAGCAGTACCTGGCCCTGGCGGTCTTTCCCGCCCCGGCTCCCGACGTCACCGAGATGACCCTGCACGCCGGGGCGTTCGGCGAGGTCGACGTGCCCATCCGCTGACACACGGGCCCCGCCCCCGAGCAGGGGAGCGGGGCCACACCGGCGGGCCCGGGCCCCCNNNN
This sequence comes from Nocardiopsis lucentensis DSM 44048, assembly GCF_000341125.1. Lineage (GTDB taxonomy): Bacteria > Actinomycetota > Actinomycetes > Streptosporangiales > Streptosporangiaceae > Nocardiopsis > Nocardiopsis lucentensis. The sequence continues at coordinate 5,793 of NZ_ANBC01000145.1, forward strand.
CCTCGGGCAGACCCCGCCCGCACCCGTCACACTCGGCGCGCCGCCGCACCGCGTAGGCGGCCGTGGCCACACCCAGCGCCGCACCCCACACGCCCATCAACGCGAACACCGTCGCGTGCACCGGCTCGGTGACGGGCGTGGCCCCCGCGGATCCGATCACCAACTGCACCACGGTGCTACGCCCCATCGCCACCAGGGCCACGGTCACCAAACTCGCGGGCACCACCGCCAGCGCGACCGGGACCCGCCGCCCGGCCAGCCCGACCGTCCACCGGGGGAACCGGACACCCCACCGCTGCACCAGACCCAGCATGAGCGCCGCGCCAACCACCCAGGGCACCACGGGCGCACGCGCCCCCTCTCCACGGGAGTGGACGGGTCGCACGATCGGGGGGTGGCCATGGCCCTGCTCCTTCACGAGGGGAACGGTTCTTCGACACCCCCACCCTCGCGCCCCGCGCCCCGGGCGACCTCCCCATCAAGGGTGAACCGCCTCCCTCCCGTGGGGGAGATCACCCAATCACGCATTTCTCACCTGCGATGACAGCACATCGAAACATCGCCGTCACAACCACCTGACGCCTGGGAAACACCCTCCGGGTTGCCTGAAACACGACCACCCCGCAGCCAGGAGGAGCCGAACACCCATGGAAGAACTCGTCGTCATCGGCAACGGCATGGTCGGCCACAGACTCATCGAGGCCCTGCGCGACCGCGACGGTGCCCACCACTGGCACACCACCGTCGTCGGCGAGGAACCCCGCACCGCCTACGACCGCGTCGCCCTGTCCTCCTACTTCGACGGCGCCACCGCCGAGGACCTGTCCCTGGGCGACCCCACCGGCCCCCACACCGACGTGCACGTCAGCGAACGCGCCACCGGCATCGACCGCGCCACCCGCACCGTCACCACCGCCTCCGGCCGCACCCTGCCCTACGACCGCCTCGTCCTGGCCACCGGATCCACCCCCTTCGTCCCCCCCATCCCAGGCCACGACCTGCCCGGCTGCCACGTCTACCGCACCATCGAGGACCTGGACGCCATCACCGACTCCGCCAAGAACGCCCGCACCGGCGTCGTCATCGGCGGCGGACTCCTCGGCCTGGAGGCAGCCAACGCCCTGCGCCTGCTCGGCCTGCAGGCACACGTGGTCGAACTCGCCCCCCACCTGATGCCCGCCCAGATCGACGAGGGCGCCGGAGCCCTCCTCAAGAACCTCGTCACCGACCTGGGCGTGAAGGTGCACACCGGCACCGCCACCACCGGCATCGAACCCGGAGACGACGGCCGCGCCGCCCGCCTCACCCTGTCCGACGGCGGCCACCTGGACACCGACCTGGTCGTCTTCTCCGTCGGCATCCGCCCCCGCGACGACCTGGCCCGCGCCTGCGGCCTGGACCTGGGCGAACGCGGCGGAATCGCCATCGACGACACCTGCACCACCAGCGACTCCCACATCATGGCCATCGGCGAGGCCGCCAACCACCGAGGCACCGTCTACGGACTCATCGCCCCCGGCAACGCCATGGCCGAGGTCGTCGCCGACCGGCTCGTGGGCGGCGACGCCACCTTCACCGGCGCCGACACCTCCACCAAACTCAAGCTCCTGGGCGTGGACGTGGCCAGCTTCGGCGACGCCCACGGCCGCGCCGAAGGCGCCCTCGACGTCGTCGTCAACGACGCCGCCAGCGGCCGCTACGCCAAACTCGTGGTCTCCGACGACGCCACCACCCTGCTCGGCGGCATCCTGGTCGGCGACGCCTCCGCCTACGCCACCCTGCGCCCCCTGGTCGGCTCCCCACTCCCCGGCGACCCGCTGGCCCTGATCACCCCCGACGGCGGCGCCGCCGTGGGCGCCGACGCCCTGCCCGACGACGCCCAGATCTGCTCCTGCAACGCCGTCACCAAGGGCACCATCTGCGACGCCATCCACTCCGGCTCCACCGACGTGCCCTCCCTGAAGGCCTGCACCCGCGCCGGAACCAGCTGCGGCTCGTGCGTGCCCATGCTCAAGCAGCTCCTGGACCAGGCCGGCATCGAACAGTCCAACGCCCTGTGCGAACACTTCACCCAGTCGCGCGCCGAACTGGTCGAGATCGTCCGCGCCACCGGCATCACCACGTTCTCCGCCCTCATCGAACGGCACGGCACCGGACGCGGCTGCGACATCTGCAAGCCCGCGATCGCCTCCATCCTCGCCTCCCTGGGCAACGGTCACATCCTCCAGGGCGAACAGGCCACCCTCCAGGACACCAACGACCGGTACCTGGCCAACATGCAGCGCAACGGCACCTACTCGGTCGTCCCGCGCATCCCCGGCGGCGAGATCACCCCCGACAAGCTCATCGTCATCGGCGAGGTCGCCCGCGACTTCAACCTCTACACCAAGATCACCGGCGGCCAGCGCATCGACCTGTTCGGCGCCCGCCTCGAACAACTGCCCGCGATCTGGTCCCGCCTGGTCCAGGCCGGATTCGAATCCGGCCACGCCTACGGCAAGGCCCTGCGCACCGTCAAGTCCTGCGTGGGCACCACCTGGTGCCGCTACGGCGTCCAGGACTCGGTCGGCATGGCCATCCGCCTGGAGGAGCGCTACCGGGGACTGCGCTCACCCCACAAGCTCAAGTCCGCCGTCTCCGGATGCGCCCGCGAGTGCGCCGAGGCCAGAGGCAAGGACTTCGGCGTCATCGCCACCGACAACGGCTGGGACCTGTACGTGGGCGGCAACGGCGGCTTCCCCCCCCGCCACGCCGAACTGCTCGCCTCCGACCTGGACGAGGACACCCTCATCCGCTACATCGACCGGTTCCTGATGTTCTACATCCGCACCGCCGACCGCCTCCAGCGCACCGCCCCCTGGATCGAGGCCATGGACGGCGGCCTGGACCACCTACGCGACGTCGTCGTCCACGACTCCCTGGGCATCGGCGCCGAACTGGAAGAGGCCATGGAACGCCACGTGGCGGGCTACTCCGACGAGTGGGCCGACGTCCTGGCCGACCCCGACAAGCTCTCCCGGTTCGTGTCCTTCGCCAACGCGCCCGACACCCCCGACCCCACCATCAGCTTCACCACCACCCGCGACCAGCCCGTCCCCGGCACGCCCCTCAACCTCGGCATGCCCACCCCCCGCCCGCAGGAGGCCACCAGATGAGCACCGCCACCCAGACCGAAACCTGGATCAACGCCTGCCCCGCCCACCGCCTGCACCCCGAGGACGGCGTCGCCGTCCTGCTGCCCGACGGACGCCAGGCCGCCCTGTTCCGCACCCACGACGACCACCTGTACGCCGTGGACAACATCGACCCCTACACCCAGGCCGCCGTGATGTCCCGCGGCATCGTCGGCGACCGCGACGGCCAGCCCACCGTCGCCTCACCCATGCTCAAGCACGTCTTCTCCCTGAGCACCGGACACAGCCTGGACGACCCCGACACCCGCCTGACCACCTGGCCCGTCCGCATCGACGGCGACACCGTCCAGATCCACACCAGCGCGACCGAGGGAACACCGTGACCACCCTGAACCGGGAGCAGCAGACGGCCCCGGCGCCGTCCGAGCACACCCCGCCCACTCCCGCCACCACCGCACCCCTGGCCGGGTTCACCGTCGCCGTCACCGCCGCCCGCCGCGCCGACGAACTCGCCGCCATGCTGCGCCGCAAGGGCGCCGAGGTCGTGGCCGCCCCGGCCCTGCGCATCGTCCCGCTCAGCGACGACCAACGCCTGGCCGCCGTCTCCACCGAACTCACCCGCCGCCCCGCCGACGTCGTCGTGGCCACCACCGGCATCGGCTTCCGCGGCTGGGTCGAGGCCTGCGAAACCTGGGGCATGGCCGAACCCCTCCTGTCCTCCATGCGCGCCTCACGCCTGCTCGCCCGCGGCCCCAAAGCCAAGGGCGCCATCCGCGCCGCCGGACTCACCGAGGAATGGTCGCCCCCTTCCGAATCCTCCGCCGAGGTCCTGGACTACCTGCTGTCCACCGGCGTCAAAGGGCTACGCGTGGCCATCCAACTCCACGGCGAACCCCTGCCCGACTTCACCGCCGCCCTACGCCTGGCCGGAGCCGACGTCGTCGAAGTCCCCGTCTACCGGTGGACCCAACCCGAAGACACCGCACCCCTGGACCGGCTCATCGAAGCCGTCACCAGCGGGGGAGTGGACGCCGTCACCTTCACCAGCGCCCCCGCCGCCGCCGGACTCCTGGCCCGCGCCCGCGCGAGCGGCCACGCCGACGCCCTCGTCTCGGCCCTGCGCGGCGACGTCCTGGCCATGTGCGTGGGCCCCGTCACCGCCCGCCCCCTCATGGCCCAGGACATCCCCACCGTCTGGCCCCACCGCGCCCGCATCGGCGCCCAGGTCCGCAAACTCACCGAGGAACTCCCCAACCGGTTCCCCACCCTGGACGTGGCCGGACACCGCCTACGCCTGCGCGGCCACGCCGTCCTGGTCGACGGCACCGTCCACACCCTCTCACCCACCCTCATGCGGCTCATGCGCGAACTCGCCCGCCGCCCCGGCCAGGTCCGCGACCGCACCCACCTGCTCACCTGCCTGGGCGAGGACGCCGACGCCCACGCCGTGGAAACGGCCGTGGCCCGCCTGCGCACCGCCCTGGGAGACGCCCGCATCATCCAAACCGTCGTCAAACGCGGCTACCGCCTGGCCCTGGACACCCCCGACTGCACACCCGCGCCATGAACCGACAGCCCGCCCTCATCCTCGCCGTCCACGGCACCCGCGACCCCCACGGCACCGCCGTGGCCCACTCCCTGGCCCTACGCGTGGAGGAGATCACCCGCCAACCCACCCACCTGGCCTTCGCCGACGTGCTCACCCCCACCGTCGGCGACGTCGCCGCCCGCCTCCCCGGACCCGTCGTGGTCGTACCCGCCTTCCTGGCCAGCGGCTACCACGTGCGCACCGACATCCCCCACCAACTCGCCAAAGCGGGCCGCGCCGACGCCGTGCTCACCCCCGCCCTGGGCGCCCACCCCGCCGTCGTGGCCACCGCCCACCGGCGCCTGACGGCCGCCGGACACCAGACCGGCGACGCCGTCGTCCTGGCCTGCGCCGGAACCTCCGACGAACGCGCCCGCGCCGAACTGCGCGACAGCGCCCACGCCCTGGCCCGACGCCTGGACACCCCCGTGTCCCTCGGCTACATCGCCACCGGAGGCCCCACCGTCACCGAACAGGTCACCCGCCTACGCGCCCAAGGCCACACACGCGTCGCCGTGGCCACCTGGCTGCTCGCCCCGGGCCTGTTCCACGACCGCCTCGCCGGCAGCGGAGCCGACG
>NZ_ANBC01000146.1 GCF_000341125.1 Nocardiopsis lucentensis DSM 44048
GTGGCCGAACGCTACCGCCGGGCCGCCATCCCCCAACCGGTCTGAGGCCCCTGCCGACCGCCACCGCGAGAGCCCGGCCACACCACCCGCACGAACCACCGGCGGCCAGCACCTCACGGCCCGCCCGGCGCAGGAGACCCCCCCCAGCAGGCCCCTCCGGGTTCCACGCCCCCGGTCATCGAGTCAGCACACCAAGTGGCGCGCCCTCCACGGGGCTTGGTGTGAAGAACCCACCCCGGACACCCCCCGCGGTGGCGGGTCCCACTGGCCTCACCCTCCCCGGTGGGACCCGCCCCCCCTTTCCCACAACCTGGCCACAACCGGCAAACCGTGCACGCCCCACCCCGGGGCGGGGAACACCACCGGTGACGTCCCCACCCCCACCCGTGAGGCCAGCCATGACCGCCACCGCCCCTCTGGACATCCACGACCCCCTCTGCGACCGGGCCGTGGGAGCCCTCCTGGGCGCCGCCACCGCCGCCGCGCTGGTGGAGGCACCACCCGCCCTGACCACCCAGCTCACCGGCCCCACCCCCACCACCGGACCCGCCCGCCTGGCCCACCTGGTACGCACCGCCCTGACCAACCTGACCAGCACCGACCGGCTACCCGAACCCCCACCCGACCCCACCGCCCGCGCCTGGGCCCACACACTGCGCGCCACCACGCGCACCGGTACCCCGCCCGCCCACGCCCCCGACCTCGAACACACCCCCGCCGACAACCCCCTGGGCGCCTCCTGGCACGCCCTGACCCGCACCGCCCGCCCCCACCACGACCCCGCCGCGGGCACCTTCGCCTGCACCCACCTGGTCGACGCCATCCGGTGGACCCGGACCACCCACGGCGACCTGGCCGCCATGCACACCGGAGCCCTGGCCGGAGCGCTCTGGGGCGCCTCCGCCGTCCCCCTCCACGCCTGGCGGCGCCTGGCCCGCACCCTGGACCCCCACACCCTGGTCATCGACGCCCTGCGCACCGCCCGCGGCACCCACCCCCACCTGTGGCCCGAGACCGCGGTACGCACCCGACCGCACCAGCGCCTGCGCCCCTTCGCCATCACCCACCCCCTCGACCCCGGCGTGCTCCTGGCCAACCTCGACCACCTGCGCGCCCACCCCCACAGCGCCGACGCCGCCGTCTCCCTGTGCGCCACCCACCCCGACGACGCCCCCCACCTGCCCTCCCGCGACTGGGTGCGGGTCTGGCTGCACGACCGCCCCGGCGCCAACCAGAACCTGCACCACACCCTGGACGAGGCGGCCGCGGCCGTCGCCGCCCTGCGCGCCGAGGGCAAACGCGTCCTGCTGCACTGCTGGGCCGGGGCCTCGCGCACCCCCGCCGTGGCCGCCCGCTACGCCGTCGCCGCCCTGGGCGCCCCCACCCTGCCCACCCTGGCCCGCATGATCCGCGCCGTCGGCGGCCATCTGGACAACCCGACCCTGGCCCGCGCCGTCGCCGAACTCGACGGCCAGGACCTGCCCGACCCGGCCGCCGCGCTCTTCCCCGACGGGGTCCCCCCACGTCGCCCCGAACTACCAAAACCGCAGGTCAACGGGTGATAAGTTCCACAAACCACCACTTTCCGGTACCGTGACCCCCGCGTTACCCCTAGGCTCAGCGCCCAGACCCCGTGCGATGCCATCCGCCGGCGGTCACGGCTCCGCCCGTGCGCGCCCCACCCCCCACACCGGGACGCCACACATCCGACGCACCCCGCCCACCGGGGCACCCGCAACACGCGCCAGGAGGCGGCCGCCACTTCCCACCCGCGACGTTCAAAGGACAGCACCGTGGGCCAACACCAGCCCCAGAACACTCCCGACGCACCCCAGGACGCCCCCACCACCGTGGGCCCCCGCCTCGCCGCGGCCCGCAACCGCAAAAGACGCACACTGCTCATCGCGGGCTCCTGCGTCCTGGCCCTGGCCGTGGCGGGCACCGCCACCGCGGCGGTCGTGGTCACCGGCGCCGGTGACACCACCGTGGCCACCAACGCCGCCGGGATCCCCGAGGCCGACCCCGACCCGCTCGTGGCCGAGGACACCGCGCCCTCAGCCGACCCCTCGGCGGCCCAACGCGCCGAGCAGGCCGCCTCCGACGCGCGCCAGTCCGCCACCGCCACCGGCTCCGACATCGTCGAGGAGCCCCAGGAGACCACCGCACCCGAGGACGACTCCTCCTCCGGCGGCTCCGACAGCGGCTCCGACGCCCAGCCCACCGGCCAGGGCGGCAGCTGCCAGGCCTCCTTCTACGGCGCCGACCTCGCCGGAAGCGACACCGCCAACGGTGAGACCTTCGACCCCAGCGCCATGACCGCCGCGCACCTGACCCTGCCCTTCAACACCATGGTCCGGGTCACCAACACCGCCAACGGCTCCTCGGTCACCGTGCGCATCAACGACCGCGGCCCCTTCATCGACGGACGCTGCCTGGACCTGTCCACCGCGGCCTTCGAACAGATCGCCAGCACCAGCGCCGGCGTGGCCAACGTCAGCTGGGAGGTCGTGGCCTGACCACCCCTCCCGGGCCCGCTCACCCCCCACGGCCACGCCCCCGGAGGCGACCCGCGCCAGGAAAGGAACCCGGGAGAGCGGCCACCACTCCCGCAGGAACCACCCCGCCCGAGCGCCCCACCCCACCCGGGGGAGGGGCGCTCGCGCACGTCCACCCCCACGATCCCCGCGCACACGTCACCCACGCATGGCACAATCCCACCCACCGACGCAACCACCACCCACAAGGAGCACCGCGTTGTTCCGCACCACCACCGGCTGGGTCGTCTCACCCACCGACCTCGTCGACACCCTGGAGTGCGACCACCGCAGCGCCCTGAAGACCGCCCTGGCCGCCCACCTGCCCGGAGCACCCACCCCCCAGGACGTCGACCCCCTCATCGCCCGCCACGGACACGACCACGAACAGGCCGAACTCGACCGCCTCACCGACCTGTTCGGCCCCATCACCCACATCCAACCCCCCGAACCCGACGACGCCTCCCTGACCCGCGCCGC
>NZ_ANBC01000147.1 GCF_000341125.1 Nocardiopsis lucentensis DSM 44048
GCTCCGACCTGGACCCCACCACCGGAGCCCCCCGCACCCCCGCACCCACCACCCCCGCCTACGAACCCTGGGACACCAAACTCGCCCGCCGCCCCGGCCCCGGCGCCGTCCTCCAACTCACCGCCTACGCCCACGCCGTCGCCACCGCCACCGGCCACGCACCCGAGCACATGCACCTGCTCACCGGCGACGGCACCACCCACACCCTGGCCACCGCCGACTTCACCCCCATCCTGGCCACCACCACCGCCCGCCTCCTGGACCGCCTCACCCAGCCCCCCGCCCTGCCCGCCCCCACCTGGGGCGAACCCCGCCCCACCTGCGACGGGTGCGGC
>NZ_ANBC01000148.1 GCF_000341125.1 Nocardiopsis lucentensis DSM 44048
CCACCTCACCCTCGTCGCCGGCCTGCGCACCGACCAGGCCGCCAAACTCACCGACGCCGACATCACCACCATCGACGCCCTCGCCCAGGCCGACGACGACCAACGCCCCCAGACCCTGCCCCGCCGCACCTTCGACCAACTACGCGCCCAGGCCGCCCTCCAGGTCACCCAGGACACCACCCGCACCCGCCACAACCCCCAAGGCACCGTCACCGCCGAGGTCTTCGCCCCCGACGGCCTGGCCAGCCTGCCCGCCCCCAGCCCAGGCGACGTCTTCTTCGACATGGAGGGCTACCCCTACCACTCCAGCGACGACGGCCGCGGCCTGGAATACCTCTTCGGCGCCACCACCGAAGACGACGACACCGAAACCTTCCACGCCTTCTGGGCCCACGACCGCGCCCAGGAGAAACAGGCGCTGGAGGACTTCGTCGACTTCGTCACCGCCCGCATCGACGCCGACGACACCGCGCACGTCTACCACTACGCCTCCTACGAGGTCGACCGCCTCAAACACCTGTCCAGCGAGTACGCCACCCGCGAAGAGGAGGTCAACCGCCTCCTGCGCGAGAACCGCCTGGTCGACCTGTACACCGTGGTCCGCAAAAGCCTGCGCGTGTCACAACGCTCCTACTCCATCAAGTACCTCGAACCCCTCTACCTGCCCGCCGCCCGCACCGGCGGCGTCACCACCGCCACCTCCAGCATCGACGCCTACGCCGCACACCTGGCCGCCCGCGAGGCCGGACACACCCGACAGGCCGAACGGATCCTGGCCTCCATCGCCGCCTACAACCGCGACGACTGCCACTCCACCGCCCGCCTGCGCGACTGGCTCCCCGA
>NZ_ANBC01000149.1 GCF_000341125.1 Nocardiopsis lucentensis DSM 44048
ACCGCCCAGGGCATCACCGACCGCCCCCTCATCCAGACCGAACTGTCCGAGACCGACACCGAACGCGCCCGCAAACGCGCCGAGAAGCAGGCCCGCCAGGACGCCCTGACCACACCCCTGCTCGAAGCGGTCCCCACCACCGCCCACGACCGCGACGACCACCACCACGCCCGCGCCACCCTGGCCGCCCTGGTCGGCTACTACCAGCGCGAGGCCCTCCCGCCCTGGCGCGAGCACTACCGCCGCGCCAACGCGCCCCTGACCGATCTGGAGACCGACACCGACTGCGTCGTGCCCTGGCGCGTCCAGGCGGGGGAGTGGGTCGAACCCACCGGCCGCCAACGCAAGTCCCGCCGCGAAATCGCCCTACGCCTGGACACCGCCCACCCCCACCCCTTCACCACCGGCCAGGACACCCACCTGCTCTACCCCGGCGCCCCCGGCCAGGCCGCGACCACCACCACGGCCACCGTCACCCACGCCGAACCCGACCGCCTCACCCTCACCGAGACCTGCGACCCCGACGCCACCTACTCCCGCCCACCCGTGGCCGTCCTGCCCGGCGCCCCCGTCAACGCCCAACCCAAGGACGGCGCCCTCGAACTCGTCGCCCGCACCGCCGTGGACGACCTCCCCGAATGGCCCCGCCACCCAGGCCTGGACGTCCTACGCCGCCGCCCGCCCCGCCTCACCCACGGCGGCCCCCTGCCCGACCCCCACACCACCGGCCACGACCCGATCGCCGCCACCATCGCCGCCGTCGACGCCCTGGACCACTCCTACCTGGCCGTCCAGGGCCCGCCCGGCGCCGGGAAGACCTACCTGGCCGCCCAGCTCATCACCCACCTGGCCCGCCAGGGCCGCACCATCGGCGTGTGCTCCACCAGCCACAAAGCCGTCGAGAACGTCATGGGCGCCGCCCTGGCCGCCGCCGAAGCCGCCGGAGTCGACCTACCCGCCGCCAAACGCGCCAAAGGCCGAGGCAAGGACGCCGCCGAGGCCGACCTGCCCTGGGAACAACCCGCCAACCCCCAAGCCCTGGCCCGCTGGCGCACCCAGCACACCGACCAGGGCCACCCCGTCCTCATCGGCGGCACCGCATGGGCCATGACCAACGCCGCCATGGTCGCCGACCCCCTGGACGTGCTCATCATCGACGAGGCCGGACAGTTCGCCCTGGCCGACACCCTGGCCGTCTCCGCCGCCGCCCACAACCTCGTCCTGCTCGGCGACCCCCAACAACTGCCCCAGGTCGTCCAAGGCACCCACGGCGAGGGCGCCGACGCCTCCGCCCTGCAACACCTCATGGGCACCGACCCCATCATCGACCCCAAACGTGGCTACTTCCTCGACCAGACCCGCCGCATGCACCCAGCCGTGTGCCGCACCGTCTCCGAACTGTCCTACCAAGGCCGCCTCCACGCCCACCCCACCACCACCCACCGCACCCTCACCGGCCCCGAACCCGGCGTGTACACCCACCCGGTCGCCCACACCGGCCGCACCACCCACAGCCCCGAGGAGGTCGACGCCGTCCTGGCCATCGCCACCACCCTGGTCGGCCACCGCCTCACCCCCGGCCCCGACCACGACCCGCGCCCCCTGACCGGCGCCGACATCCTCGTCGTGGCCCCCTACAACCTCCAAGTGCGCGCCCTGCGCCGCGCCCTGGCCGACGCCGCCCGCCACACCCCCGCCCTCGACGGCATCCGCGTGGGCACCGTCGACCGGTTCCAGGGACAGGAGGCCGCCGCCGTCATCTGCTCCATGACCACCTCCAACGCCGCCGACACCAGCCGCGGCCCCGCCTTCGTCCTGGACCGCAACCGCCTCAACGTGGCCCTGTCGCGCGCCCAACTCCTGGCCGCCGTGGTCCACTCACCCGACCTGCTCACCACCACACCGCGCACCATCGACGAACTGCGCCTGCTGGCCGGATTCACCCGCCTGACCAAGGGCGCCCGCCCCTGGCCCCACCCTTGAGGCAGGGCCCGCGAACGCCTCCGACACGGCCCCCCCCCCCCACGCCGGACACCAGCCGCGGAAGCACGCCCCCCACCCCCACCGCGCACGGTTCCGGACACCCCGCACGTGGAGTACGTTTTACACAGCACACCGGTCCCCGGCACCACCTACCCGGGCGCCCGTCGACCCGGTATGCCTCCTCCCATCACCGCCCTGGCCCGCCACACGCTCGAAAGGCACCACGGCCCCCGTGTCTGACCGACCTTCCGCTCCCAGCGGTGGCCACAACACCCGCCACCCCACCGGCATCCGCGTCGTCCTGGCCATCCTGGCCCTGGCCACCCTGGTACTCGGCCCCGCCGGATACCTCATGGGCGTGCGCGCCTCCGCCCACGACGGCTCGGCCGCCGAATGGTTCACCCTCGCCTTCGGCGCCGCCGTGGGCCTGCCCTTCCTCGCCGCCGCCGTGGCCACCGTCGCCGGAGACCGCCGCGCCGCCCTGTGGTCACTGGCCCTGCTCGTCTGGCCGATCGTGTTCGTCACCGTCATCCACCTGTCCGGGCGGGGCGGGTAGGCTTCCCCCTCACCAGGGACGACGAGCACCACCGACCAAGGACCCACCCGTGTCACCCAAGAAACGCCAACGCCGCAAACCCCGCCGCGCGACGCCCTGGCCCACACCCGCCAGCGACCGGGGCGCCACCCCGCGCGAGCGCACCGTCAGCCGCACCCCCGTGGTCATCGACGACCCACCCGACCGCCGCGTCACCGCCCTGTGGGTCGTCCTCACCCTGCTCTGGCTCCTGGGCACCCCGCTGGCCCTGGTCAACCTCGTCCTCGTCGTCACAAACGCCCAGACCGCCGCCCTGTCCACCCCCGGCGGACCACCCGCCGACGTGGTCACCGACATCGGCAACGGCCTGGTATGGGTCCTGATCATGGCGCTGGCCGTACCCGCCGCCTCCGCCGTCACCGCCCTGATCCTGCGCCGCACGATCGCCGCGATCGGCTTCACCACCGCACTGGTCGTCTCCGCCGTCCCCCTCCTGGTGATCATGCCCCCCGCCGACCTGTGGCAGGCCCTGGCCACCCACTTCACCAGCTGACCGGCGACCCGATCCGCCACGCACACCC
>NZ_ANBC01000150.1 GCF_000341125.1 Nocardiopsis lucentensis DSM 44048
GGAACACCGTGAGCACACCCGAACCCTCCCACGACGGCCCCAGCGCCCTGCCCGCGCCCGTGCGCGACCGCCTCCAGCGCGCCACCCACAGCGTCCTGGTCGACACCCGCGCGCTGGAACGCGTACGCACCCGCTTCGACGCCGAACAGGCCCACGCCCTGGGCCGCTACCTGGCCAACGCCCAGTCAGCCAACACTCTGCGCGCCTACCGCGCCGACTGGACCGCCTTCACCGCCTGGTGCCTGGCCGAAGAACGCCAGTCCCTGCCCGCCGACCCCGTCGACGTGGCCGTGTACCTGGCCGCCTGCGCCCAGGCCCGCACCAACGACGGCGCCGCCTGGGCCCTGGCCCCCTCCACCCTGGAACGGCGCGCGGCCGCCATCGCCGCCGTCCACGGCGCCCACGGCCTGGACTCACCCACCCGCGCCGACGTGGTGCGCATGACCCTGCGCGGCATCCGCCGCACCCGCCGGGCCCGCCCCCGCCGCAAGGACCCCATCGTCTTGTCCACCCTCGACGCCCTGCTGGCCGTACGCCCCACCGACGGCCACCCCGGCGGCGTCGCCCGCAGACGCGACGCCGTCCTGCTGCTCACCGGGTTCGCCGGAGCGCTGCGCCGCACCGAACTGGCCGCCCTGACCCTGGACGACGTTCACGTGCGCACCGACGCCGCCAGCGGCGCCGCCGCCCTGGTCATCACGCTGGCCGCCACCAAGACCGACCAGGAGGGCCGCCGCGGCCAGACCGTGGCCCTGCCCCGCGGCCGCCAGCGCACCACCTGCCCTGTGTGCGCCTTCGCGGACTGGTGCGACCTGCTCCAGGCCCACCACCAGGGCGGAGACCAGGCCGTGCGCGCCCACCTGGCCTCGGCCCACACCCCCGTGGCGCCCACCGCCCACCGCTGTCAGGACCTGACCCGCAACCCCCTGGCCGACGGCACCGGCCGCCCCCTGCTGCCCACCGTCACCCGTTACGGGCGGGTGGGGGAGCGGGCCATGTCCGGGCGCGCCGTGGGCGATCTCGTCAAACGCTACGCCCAACGCGCCGGCCTGGACCCCGACGACTTCGGCGGACACTCCCTGCGCGCCGGATTCGCCACCCAGGCGGCGCTCGGCGGAGCCACCGACCGCGAGATCATGCGCCAGGGCCGCTGGACCAACCCGCGTACCGTGCACGACTACATCCGCACGGCCAATCCCCTGGAGGACAACGCCGTGACCCGTCTGGGGCTGTGACCGGCCCGGTCACCGCACGGTCACCCTCCGGTGACACCACATCTCAAATCGTCAACAAACCTTTAAATACCGCCCGAAAGCACCCGTTGACGTTCGATCCAGCACTGACCAGACATTAGGTTGGTTGCGTGAGAAAGGGGACGGTCTCATGGTCGACGAGTTTCGCGCCGCATTCCAGGAACTGATCGACGCCTCCGTCGCGACCGACTCCCAACACTTCCCACCAGCCGTCCACAAGGTGTACGTCCTGGCCTCCCAGGTCCCCGTCGCCGAGCGCGAACTCGCCCTGGAGGCCCTGACCCCCCTGCTGTCGGGAGGCCACTCCGCCCCCGGCATCATCGCCGACCTGACCGTGATCGCCGGAGCCCTCGTCGAGATGGGCACCGACCCCGGCCCCACCGGCGTCGAGGTCCTGCACCGCATGCGCACCATGGGCCGCGGCGCCATCGTCTTCACCCGCGCCTGGGAACGCACCGGCACCGACGCACCCCCCGACCCCGAATCCGTCACCGCCGCCGACGAGACCCGCGTCGCCGCCACCCTGGGCACCGACGCACCCGGCGCCACCATGTGCTGGTGGACCATCCGCCGCCACGGCCTGGCCGCCCGCACCATGCTCGGCCACACCAGCGTGCGCACCCACGTGCGCAGCGACCCCGCCCTGCACGCCGAACTCGTCGCCATCGCCAACCAGCTCAGCGCCCACCTGGTCGAGTTCGACGACATCCACTCCCTCCTGCGCATGGCCGAGGCCACCTCCGCCCTGGTCATGGACCGCCACTCCGGACGCGGCTTTCGCGTCCTCTTCGACGGTGTGGGCGACAACTTCCAACTCCACACCCTGCTCGCCGACGCCCTGGTCGGCCCCGACCACCACGGCCTGGCCGGGGAACGCCCCGACCCGCGCTGGGTCGCCCCCTACCTCGGCGGCCAGATCGACCCCCAGGCCCAGACCGTCCGCGGCTGGTGGAACCTGGTCGCCCACGACGGCACCTGGGTGTGGAACGAGGGCCTGCCCGCCGAGATCCCCACCCTGGACGGCGAACGCGTCCTGATCCTGGACGAACAGCCCTACCCGCGCTCCTGGAACGCCGGACGCCGCCACCCCCACGTCCACGGCTGGCTGGAGGTGGAGTCCGAGCTCACCGCCCAGGAAGCGGCCACCTGGTGGAAGCGCATCGCCCCGGCCGAACCCGCCCTGCCCGGCCACGACGAGGACCACACGCCCATCCCCGAACCCGTGGTGCTCACCGACGAGGACGGGTTCGGATCCGAGCCCGTCCACGGCTTCGTGCCACCCACCGGCACCCCCGCCCCGGCCGCCACCCCCGCCCCCGAGCCGGAACCCGCCCCGCTCACCGCGCCCGAACCAGAGCCCGAACCGGCCCCGACCGCCGAGGCCGACCCCGAACCCGCCGCGTCGGCGGAACCGACCCCCGCCGACGAACCCGAGGACGCCCTCGTCCAAACCACCCTGATCCCGATCATCACCCCCGACATGGTCGAGGACCCCGTCCAGGAGGACACGGCCCCGCCCCGACCCGATCCGGGCCAGGCCCCCGGGGCGTCGATGCTGCCCCCGCTCCCGCCGGGGGTCTCACGCAGCTCCTCGTGGGGACCGAGCTGGCGCTGACACCCACCACCCCGCCAACACCCGCGATCACCGCGCGTGACACCGCTGGGGCCAGGCGAGGGCGCCGCCCTCCCCGCCACGACGCGGGCGGGCGACGCCCCCAACCCTTCGCTTCTACTCGTCCCGACGACTCATCGCGTGCCGACCGCCGGCGGAAGAGGACACACGCGCCTGTGCCTGAGCGCCCCTCCCAGCGGCGCGCCGCGGCTCCTCACCGTCATCGTCATCGTCGTAGAGGCCCTCGAAGTACTCATCGGGCGTGACGGACTCACCGTCGTGGTCCCAACGCCGCCACCGGCCGCCCACCAGCACCGGCGCGGTCAGCACGATCACCAGGGGAACGAACGCGCCCAGGGGCAGCAGCACCAGCGCGCCCGCCATCCCCGGCAGGTCCGGCAGCCGGTCCAGCCACGCCGGGCGCACCAGCGCCACGGCACTGATCCCACCCAACACCAACGCGGCACCGAACGGCAGCAGGGGCGTCAACCGCGGCGGCACGGCGACCATCGCCACCACCAGACCCACGGCCGCCAAAACCGCCAACGCCACCGGACCGGAGCCCGACAACGCGTCCAGGCCCAAGGAGTGCAGGCCACGCAGGTGGGACCACACCCACCCACAGGACAGGACCAACACCAGACCCAGAATCAGACCAGACAGGAAGCCGACAAGATGTCGCACGGGGATGCTCCTCTCGGGGATGTGGGAGCACCCTAGCGACAAAACCGAACAACAGCACAAAACCGCACCCGCCGTTGTTCCTCCGACACCGTGCGCTCCTACCCGGCCCCCGCGACCAGTCACGATTACGCTGGACCATCATGAACCACGACCACCACCCACCCGACCCCGAGGTCGTCGCGCTGGCCACACGCGTCTTCGACCACGCCCGCCACGGCGACACCAGCGAACTGGCCACCTTCCTGGACGCCGGGGTCCCGGTCAACCTCACCAACGACAAGGGCGACACCCTGCTCATGCTGGCCGCCTACCACGGCCACACCGCCACCGCCACCCTCCTGCTGGACCGCGGCGCCGACCCCGACCGACTCAACGACCGTGGCCAGTCACCACTGGCCGGAGCCGTCTTCAGAGGCGAAACCGACGTGGTCCGCCTGCTGATCGACCGCGGCGCCGACCCGGACACCGGCACACCCAGCGCCCGCCAGACCGCCCGCATGTTCGAACAACACGACCTGCTCACCCTGTTCGACACCCGCTGAACACGCCGGTGGCGCCGCCCCCGAAGGGGACGACGCCACAACCAACGACAGGACGAAGGGGTCAGGCGCGGTCGACCTCGCGCCGGTCCGCCTCAGCGGTTCGCTCGCCCACCCCGGCGGCCTCGGCCGCCGCGGCCCCC
>NZ_ANBC01000151.1 GCF_000341125.1 Nocardiopsis lucentensis DSM 44048
AACTCCTCGGGGCTGGTGCGCCCCTCCATGCCGAGCACCGACTCACTGACCGGAGTCGACCCCCACCGCTTGCGGACCTCGAACGCCACCACGGCCACGACCACCGAACCCAGGCTGGCGAAGAGCGCCTGGCGCTGGTCCGGGATCGCCGCCATCGCCACCGCGATCGCGATCAACCCCGCCAACACCACCCAGGTCAGATACGGAAAACCCCACATGCGCAGCGTCAGACGCTCAGGGGCGCGCCGCCGCACACGCCGACCCACGACCAACTGCGAGGCGCAGATGGTCACGAACAACACCAGCAGGATCGCACCGATCGAGGCGACCAGGAACCCGAACACCTTGCCCGGCAGCAGGTACTCGGCCACCACGGCCACATACCCCACCACCGTGCCCAACACGATCGCGCGCGCGGGAACACCACGCTTGGTGGTCCGGCTCAGCGCCCGAGGGGCATCACCCTGACGGGAGAGCGCGAACAGCATGCGCGAGGTGGTGTACATCGCGGCGTTGAGCACGCTCAACACCGCAACCAGCACCACGACCTCCATGATCACGGCGGCACCGGGCACCCCCACCGTCTCCATCACCACCACGAAGGGGCTGCGCTCCAGGTCGGTGGTGTTCCACGGCACCACCATCACCACCACCACGATGGAAGCCAGGTAGAACAGGCCGATGCGCCACAACACGTTGGTGATGGCCGAGGCCACCCCCCGCTCGGGCTCATCGCTCTCACCAGCGGCGATGGTGATGATCTCCACGCCACCGAAGGCGAAGAGCACCACCACCGTCGCGGCCAGCACCGCCACCCACCCGTTGGGGGCGAACCCGCCGTGCTCCCACAGGTTGGCCACGTGCGATCCGCCCGAGCCACTCCACAGCCCCAGCGCCCACAACCCGCCGATGAGCAAGAACGCCACGATCGTGCCGACCTTGACCAGCGAGAAGAACGACTCGGTCTCGGCGAACACCCGAACCGAGATCAGGTTGGCCACCGTCATCGACAACAGCACCAACAGGGCCAGCAGCCACTGGGGCAGGTTCACCCACTGGCCCAGGATCGAGGCCCCGGCCACCGACTCGGCGGCCACCAGCACCGCATACAGCCACCAGTAGATCCAACCGATGGTGAACCCGGCGCGCGGCCCGAAGGCCAACCGGGCGTAGTCGGAGAAGGCCCCGCCCGCCGGAACGGACACCACCATCTCGCCCAACGCCCGCAGGGTGAGAAAGACCAGTGCCCCGGCCAGGGCGTAGGAGAACACCGCGGCCGGACCGGCGGTGTGGATGACCGCCCCCGACCCGATGAACAGCCCCGCGCCCACGGAACCACCGATCGCGATCAGTGCCATATGCCGGCGGCGCAGCGTGTGGGCCAGCCCCGACTTGGTCGTGTGTGCCGCTTGTGGCGGCGTCGAACTACGTGTCACTTGCCCCACCATAGGACGAAAGGTTCATCACATTTTCCACTGACCCCGGTAAACACCACCGAACCAGCACAATGTGACGTGAGTCATACAC
Source organism: Nocardiopsis lucentensis DSM 44048 (assembly GCF_000341125.1). Lineage (GTDB taxonomy): Bacteria > Actinomycetota > Actinomycetes > Streptosporangiales > Streptosporangiaceae > Nocardiopsis > Nocardiopsis lucentensis. Next base: position 1,528 of record NZ_ANBC01000151.1, read on the forward strand.
CGGCGATGACCCTCCACCCCGCACCCGAGATGGCACCACCCCTGCAACACACCACCACCCCCACACCATGCCCACACCAACTGAGAAACACCCCACTCACCCACCGAGGGCAGGCACACCCCCACCCCCTGTGCCGCCATCACCCCGTGCGCACCCTCACCCACCCACTCACCAGCGCCCACACCCACCGCCGCTGGGTCCACCTCATCATCGCCGACGCCGCCCGCACCGCCACCGCCGACCTCGACCACGCCCTGGGCGTCCTTCGCGAAGACACCCCCACCCCCCGCACACCCCCACCGGCGGCCCCGCCCACGTACCCGCCCTGCTCTCCCGCGAGACCTACCGCATCACCCAAGAAGCCCTCACCAACACCCTGCGCCACGCCCCCACCAACCCATCACCCTCACCCAGACCCTGGACCACCCGCCCCGCGTCATCGTCGTCACCACCTTCGACAACGACGACTACGTCTGGGGCGCCCTACGCGCCGGAGCCACCGGATTCCTCCTCAAACGCACCCCGCCCGAGGACATCCTCGCCGCCATCCGCATCGTCCACCACGGCCAGACCCTGCTCTTTCCCACCGCCCTACGCGCCCTGGCCGCCACCCAACCCGCCGCCCCCACACCCGCGGCCCGCGCCGTGGCCACCCTCACCGAACGCGAAGCCCAAACCCTCACCCTCATGGCCCAAGGCCTGACCAACGCCGAAATCGCCACCCACCTGCACCTAGGCCTGCAGACCATCAAGACCCACGTCTCCAACACCCTGGCCAAACTCGGCGTCCGCGACCGCACCCAAGCCGTCATCGCCGCCTACGACTCCGGCCTCATCACACCCGGCACCCGCCCCTAAACCGCCCCCAAACCCCACGACACACCCCCACCACCGCAAAACAGCAAAGCCCGTAACGGGACCCCACCACACTGTTACGGTCGGCAGCCACCGACCACCCGCACACGACCACGGGACCGCCCCATGCCGACCGCGCCAGCCATCGACCTCGACCACATCAGCGGCCTCTACCGCACCCACCGCGACGACCTGGCGCGCGTCCGCGACCAACAACGCGACCACCACACCAACGCCGACCCCACCATGACCCCCCAACTCGACGACATCGAAGCCGAGATCACCTACCTCCTCCTACGCCAGACCACCCCCGCCCACACCGTGGAGATCGGCACCTACTACGGCTGGTCCACCACCTGGATCCTGTCCGCCCTGCGCGACAACGGCACCGGACACCTGCACTCCTTCGACATCGTCGACCACGCCCCCCAATACGTCCCCGACCACCTGGCCGCCGACCGCTGGACCTTCACCAAGGGCGACATACGCACCCGCACCGACCACCTGCCCCCACACATCGACTACCTGTTCATCGACGCCGCCCACAACGGCCGCTTCGCCCGCTGGTACACCCACCACCTGCTGCCCACACTCGCCCCCCACACCCCCGTCAGCGTCCACGACGTCTTCCACCAACGCCACGCCCTGCCCTTCACCGAAGGCGCCGTCATCCTCAAATGGCTCACCAACAACACCACCCCCTTCTTCACCGCCTCCGCGGCCCGCGCACCCCACACACACCAGGCCATCCAGGACCTGAAAAAGGAACTCGACCTGCACACCCCCGTACGCACCGGCCGCCGCAACCCGATGATCTACTTCCGCCAGCCCACCCAACCCCGCCCCACCACACCCCTGAACACCCACCACCGCACCCACACCCCCTGACACGACACACGGCCGGGACGGTCACACACACCGCCCCGGCCGTGTTCCTCCAGGCCCGCCGCTTCGCTT
>NZ_ANBC01000152.1 GCF_000341125.1 Nocardiopsis lucentensis DSM 44048
CCCGCCTCCACCTGACCGGGCGAACCCCCACCCGACAGGCCACGCTCACGCACCCACACCACATCCGCCGCATCAGCCACGATCCGCGAGAAGTTCTCCGGCTGATCCAAACTCACCATGTGCCCCGCCCGCGGCACATTCACCAACCGGCCATCCACACACGCATCGAAGAACTTCTTCTCATGGATCCGGAAATGATCACGCGACCCGTTGATCAACCACGCCGGCCCCGGATACGCACCCAACGCCGCCAACGCGTCCATCTCCGAGATCTCATCGATCACCGCCGTGGCCGCCTCCACCGCCAAACCACCGTCCAACGCCGCATCCGCCGCACCATCACGCAACGTCAACCGGTGAAACCGCTCATTGACCGCCGCGCCCCGATCCGGCAACCGGTCCATCAACACCGCCGGAATCCGATACACCTGCGCCAACGACTGCGCGGGCTTGGCCGTACAACTGGCCGCCACCAACCCCGCCACCCGACCCGGCGCCGCCCCCGCCGCCGCGATCGACACGAACCCACCCAAACTCAACCCCACCAACAGGGCACGACCCCCCACCCCGTCGATCGCGGACAACACCGCATCCACCGCCGACCCCAGCGAGAACACCTCACCCCGCCGCGACCCGTGCCCAGGCAGATCAGGCGCCACCACCGTCCGCCCACGCTCACGCAACCACTCCACCTGCGGACGCCACATACTCCCCGACAACCGCAACCCGTGCACCAGCACGATCGGCACACCCATGACCCCTCCTCCTACCGAGCCCCGTAGCGCACCGTCACCGGCGCATGATCCGACCAACGCGCCGCATGCTCCACGGCCCGCTCCACACGCGCCCACTCCACCCGAGCAGCCAACCCCGGCGTCGCCACCTGGTAGTCGATCCGCCACCCCGCATCGTTATCGAACGCACGCCCCCGATACGTCCACCACGTGTACGGCCCCTCCCGATCCGGCATCAACGAACGCATGACGTCCACATACCCCGCCTCGTCGAACACCCGAGACATCCACTCCCGCTCATACGGCAAAAACCCCGAACTGCGCCGATTGGTCCGCCAGTTCTTCAGGTCCGCCTCCCGATGCGCGATGTTCCAGTCACCACACACCACCAACTCACGCCCCTCGGACTCCACCTCCTCACGCCGCTTCACCAGGTACGGCAGGAACGCCTCCATGAACCGCTCCTTCTCCTCCTGCCGAGGAGTACCCACATCCCCCGAGGGCAGATACAAACTCGCCACCGTCACCGGACCCAGATCCACCTCCACATAACGACCCGAGTCCTCAAACTCCGCCGCACCGAAACCCACCCGGGTCCGATCCGGCTCCACCCGCGAGTACACCGCCACCCCCGCACGGCCCTTCGCCGCCGCCGGAGCCAACAACACATGCCACCCCTCGGGCGCGACCACCCGCGCCGTCAACTGGTCCGGCTCCGCCCGCGTCTCCTGAAGACACACCACATCCGCGCTCGTGGCCGACAACCACCCCAAGAACCCCGGATCCTTCTTCGCCGCGGCACGCAGACCGTTGACATTGACCGTGGACACCTCGAAACCGTTCATCACAGGCACAGAGTAGCCACCCCCACACTCACCCGTCCCCGCCCTCACCCACCAACCGCCGCACCACCCCATAGGTCCGGTTCGACCCCGCCGCCTCCCGCTGCGCCCGCGCCGTCACCTCGATATAGGCCTGCGACGACACCACCGACGCATGCCCCAACAAATGCATGATCTCGCTCACCGACGCCCCGTCCTCAGCCAACCGCGTCGCGAACGTGTGCCGCAGCGCGTGCACCAACGTCCCCCGCGCCACCCGATCATGCACCCCCGCATGCCGATAACACTGCCGCACCAGATACTGCAACCCGCCCCGACGCAACCCCTGACCCCGGTTGTCCACCAACAACGGATCCACCCCCCGCACCGCACCGAACCGCTCCCGCCGCGAGACCAGATACGCCTCCAACAACACCTCCAACGGCGCCTCGATCGGCAACACCCGCTCACCACCCCCCTTGCCCACCACCCGAATCCGCCGCTCACCCACACGGCCCCCCACCGACTCCACCCGCAACGCCAACATCTCCGCCGACCGCATCCCCGTCAGCAACGCCAACGCCAGCACCGCCAGATCCCGCTCCGGCCACGGATCCCGCGCACGACGCGCCCCCCGCGCCAACGCCTCCAACAACCGCTCCGGAGTGTCCTCACCCATCAGCGGCTTGGGCCCCGAGGGCCGCACCCGCGGCCGCGGCACCGCAGACATCGGATTACCGGCCACCACCCCCTCCGACACCCAAAAATCAAAGAACCCGTTCCACGTCGACCACGCCCGCACCACACTGGAAGCCGCCCGCTTAGCGGCGAACTCCGCAAACCCCGCCCGCAACACCCCCGCGTCCAACCCCGCCAACACCACCTCACCCGCATCACACCCACGCACGCGCGCCACACACCCGAGCACCCCGCGCAGATCACGCCGATAGGCCGCCACCGTGTGCGGAGACGGCTTGGCCGCCCCCCGCGCCACCAGGTACCGCTCCACCGCCTCCAGAGCCCCCAGCCCCGCCGATTCACCACTCATGCACACAGCATCCCCGACTCCGCACCGCCCCCACACCCACAACCCACCCATACTCGAACACCCATCGAACAGCCCACCCGGCGCCGGGGGAGAGGCACCCCCGCCACCGCCCGCCCCGACCTGGACGCCCGCCCCCATCCACCTCATCGTCGC
>NZ_ANBC01000153.1 GCF_000341125.1 Nocardiopsis lucentensis DSM 44048
CGAGCACCGCACGCACCCCCCGCGCGATCTCCACATCCTCACGCGCACGCACCACCAACGACCGCACCGCGGACCCCGGCACACCCACCTCACCCTCACCCCGCACACCCGCGTTCACCACCGGATCCACCTCCACCCCCAAAAAACCCAACCCCCGCGCCGCCCGCCACCGCACCTCCGCGGAGTTCTCACCCACACCACCGGTGAACACCACCGTGTCCACCCCACCCATCGCGGCCGCCATCGCCGCCACCCCACCACGCAACCGGTGCACATACACACCCAACGCCAGCACCGCCGCCGCGTCCCGCCGCTCCACCACCTCACGCATGTCCGCCGTGCCAGCCAACCCCACCAACCCCGACTCCTCCTCCAACACCTCACTCACCTGCCGCACCGACAACCCCGCCCGCTCCTGCAACCACACCACCAACCCCGGATCCACCGTCCCCGACCGCGTCGCCATCACCAGCCCCTCCAACGGCGTGAACCCCATCGTGGTGTCCACACACCGCCCCCGCAGAACCGCCGACAACGACGCCCCCGACCCCAGATGCGCCACCACCACCCGCTCACCACCGGTCCACTCCACCGCCCGCCGCGACGCATAAGCGTGCGACAACCCGTGAAACCCATATCGGCGCACCCCCCACTCACACCGCCACCGCCGCGGCACCGCATACGTCGCCGCCTCCTCAGGCAGATCCACATGGAAGGCCGTGTCAAAACACGCCACCGCCGCCACATCCGGCAGCACCCGCCCCACCACCTCGATCCCCGCCAACGACGAGCCCTGGTGCAACGGCGCCAACCCCGCCAACGCCCGCAACCGCTCCACCACACCGGTGTCCAACCGCACCGGACCAACGAACTCCCGCCCCCCGTGCACCACCCGGTGCCCCACCGCATCAGGCGCGGGCCACCCCCGCACCGCCTCCTCCACCGCGCCCCGGTCCCACACACCGCGCTCGGCCGGAACCGACACCTCCTCCACCAGCTCCTCACCCTCCACCACACTCAGCTTCAGGCTGCTCGACCCCGCGTTGACCGCCAACACCCGCATCAGTACGGCCACACCCACTCCCGGATCCGCTCCGGATCCTGCCCGAACTCCCGCGTGTACGCCCGATCCCGCGCACGCGCGTCCACCATCCGCTGCCGTACGTGCGCCGCACCCCGCGCCAACCCCTCCACCCGGTCGATCACGTCCATCACCAGGTGGTACCGGTCCAGGTCGTTGAGCATCACCATGTCGAACGGAGTGGTCGTGGTGCCCTCCTCCCGATACCCGCGCACATGCAGGTTCTCGTGGCCCCGCCGCCGATACGTCAACCGGTGCACCAGCCACGGATACCCGTGGAACGCGAAGATCACCGGCTTGTCGACCGTGAACAACGCCTCGTACTCGGCGTCCGACAACCCATGCGGATGCACGTCGGCAGGCAGCAACCGCATCAGATCCACCACGTTCACCACCCGGACCCGCAACCGGGGAAACGACCCCCGCAACAGATCCACCGCCGCCAGCGTCTCCAACGTCGGCACGTCACCCGCGCACGCCAGCACCACATCCGGATCCGCGCCCCCCTCGGTACTGGCCCACTCCCAGATCCCGATCCCACGCCCACAGTGCGCGACCGCCTCCTGCATCGACAGGTACACCGGCTCGGGCTGCTTGCCCGCCACCACCACGTTCACGTGGTCCCGCGACCGCAGACAGTGGTCCACCACCGACAACAACGTGTTGGCGTCCGGCGGCAGATACACCCGCACCAGCTCGGCGGGCTTGTTCAACACCACGTCCAAAAACCCCGGATCCTGGTGGGTGAACCCGTTGTGGTCCTGCCGCCACACGTGCGAGGTCAACAGATAGTTCAACGACGCGATCGGAGGCCGCCACGGCAGCTCCCGGGACACCTTCAACCACTTCGCGTGCTGGTTGAACATCGAGTCCACGATGTGCACGAACGCCTCATAGCAGTTGAACACCCCGTGCCGCCCGGTCAGCAGATACCCCTCCAACCACCCCTGGCACAGGTGCTCACTCAACACCTCCATCACCCGCCCGTGCCGCCCCAGATGCTCGTCGGTGGAGAGCACCCCCTCCTCCCACACCCGGTCAGAGGCCTCCAACACCGCGGACAACCGGTTCGACGCCGTCTCATCCGGCCCCACCAACCGGAACGTGCCCGGGTTGGCCCGCACCACGTCGCGCAGATAGCCGCCCAGCACCCGGGTGGCCTCACTCGTGACCACACCGTGCCCGCCGGCCTCGACCGCGTAGTCACGAAAATCCGGCAACTCCAGGTCCCGCAGCAACAGCCCACCGTTGGCGTGCGGATTACCGCTCATCCGCCGCTCACCCTCGGGCGCCACCGCCCGCACCGCCTCCACCGGAACCCCCGAGCCGTCGAACAACTCCTCGGGCCCATAGGAGCGCATCCACCCCTCCAACGCCCGCAGATGCTCACCGTCCTGCCGTACCCGCGCCAACGGCACCTGGTGGGAGCGCCACGTCCCCTCCACCGGAACCCCGTCGACCTCCTTGGGACCGGTCCACCCCTTGGGGGAACGCAACACCACCAGCGGCCACACCGGACGCTGACGCAGACCGCCGGCGCGCGCCGTGCGCTGGATGTCGGCGATCATGTCCATCGCCTCATCCAGCACCCCCGCCATGCGCTGGTGCATCGCCTCCGGCTCCTGCCCGCTCACCAGCAGCGGCCGGTAACCCAACCCCTCGAAGAACGCGGTCAGCTCCGCCTCGGGAACCCGCGCCAACACCGTCGGGTTGGCGATCTTGTACCCGTTCAGGTGCAGGATCGGCAGGACGGCGCCGTCTCGCACCGGGTCCAGGAACGAGGTGGCGTGCCAACTGGCCGCCAGCGGGCCGGTCTCGGCCTCCCCGTCACCCACCACGCACGCCACCACCAGATCGGGATTGTCGAAGGCCGCGCCATGGGCGTGCGCCAGCGAGTACCCCAGCTCACCGCCCTCATGGATCGACCCCGGAGTCTCGGGCGCCACGTGGCTCGGCACACCCCCGGGGAAGGAGAACTGGCGGAACAGGCGCCGCATCCCCTCCTCGTCCTGGGACACGTGCCGGTACACCTGGCTGTAGGTGCCCTCCAACCACGCGTTGGCCACCGCGGCCGGCCCGCCGTGCCCGGGACCCAGCACGTACATCATGTTCACATCGCGTGCGGTGATCACCCGGTTCAGGTGGGCGTAGCAGAAGTTGAGGCCGGGGCTGGTGCCCCAGTGGCCCAGCAGCCGGGGTTTGACGTGCTCGGGGCGCAGCTCCTGGCGCAGGAGCGGGTTGTCGAGCAGGTAGATCTGGCCGACCGACAGGTAGTTCGCCGCCCGCCAGTAGGCGTCCACGCGCGCGAGTTCGTCGTCCTCGATGGCCATGCCGCGGTCCTCCCGGAGGCGTCGTCCGTCGGCGGAGGGGCCCGGTCACGTCGAGGGGAGGCGGCGCCGTCCCGGTCACCGTAGCCGGGGCCGGGGGCGCACTCCAGGCGACGTGCCGGGGCGGAGGACCGGCCATCCCACCACCCAGAGTCATCAAAGAGTCACATTTGGCCCTCGCTGTCGTGAACGAGCCGGGCCCAGGACCGCCCCGGCGGGGGAGGGGAGGCACGACGAGCGACCACGCGATCCGGGGCCCAGGGTGCCCGCGCGCCGGGGGGCGGGGCACGATGGCCCGGGGTCGGGGGGGGGGAGGGGAGAGGCGGACCTCCACCGGAGCCCCCGGAGGGTGTGCGGGCTCCGACTGCCGGAGTGGTCCGAACCGTGACCCCCACAGGGCTACAAATCACCACATAACACGCACAAGACAGCAAAAAGCTACAAAAGGATGCATAACATCATTTATGCATCAAACATGGCGGCAGGGGGGAGGCCCCACCGGGGGACGCCCCAACGCCACACAGGCGGCGACGCCCCCGGCCACCTCCCATCACCGCAGCACACGCGCCCAGAACCACCGCGACACCGCCCCCAACACCCGCACCGCACCGATGGCCACCGCCGTCCACCACGCGACGAACACCGGGACCCGCTCACAGTCGCGGGCACACCCGAACCACGTCGCGCCTTCCGCGCCACCGATCAGGCGCCGCACCGAAGACATCCATCCCGCCAACGACCCGCGGATCATCGACCCACCCGCGCGCGCACCGCACGGATCCGCACCCCGGACGCCTTCATGGGCCCCCTCGGACCCGCCGCGCCGACCCGAGCCGACACCACCCGCGGACCCCGCCGCGCAGCACCCACCGCCGCGCCACCGGCACCCACCATCATGAACACATTCAACCCACCCGCAACACCCGAAACCCCTACCCCACAAGGGATCCCGCAACGCCGATAATGCACATTATGTCAAGTAAACCGTGACCGGCCCCACCCCACACCGGATTTAACGACCCGCCGGATACCGACATGTATACGTAACCGCCCAACGCGGCCCACGAAACACCCCGCCCCCAGCCTCCTAGATGTCCCCCGACACCAACCCCCAAGGAGGTGGCGTGGCACGCACACGCCTGGGCACCCTGCCCACCACCCTCACCGCGGCCGCCTGCGCCCTACTCCTGACCACCACCGCCTGCACCGGCGGCTCCCCCTCCGGTGTCGACGACGACACCGTCACCGTCGGCATGCTCCACTCACTGTCCGGCACCATGGCCATCAGCGAGGTCACCGTCCGCGACGCCGTCCAACTCGCCATCGACGAGATCAACGCCGACGGCGGCGTCCTGGGCCGCCAGATCGAACCCATCATCGAGGACGGCGCCTCCGACGAGGCCACCTTCGCCGAACGCGCCCAAAAACTCCTCGCCTCCGACGACGTCGCCACCGTCTTCGGCGGATGGACCTCCGCCTCCCGCAAGGCCATGCTCCCCGTCTTCGAACGCAACAACGGCCTGCTGTGGTACCCGGTCCAGTACGAAGGCCTCGAAGCCTCCCCCAACATCGTCTACACCGGCGCCACCACCAACCAGCAGATCATCCCCGCCCTGGACTACCTGCGCGAACAGGGACACACCAACCTCTACCTCGTCGGCAGCGACTACGTCTTCCCCCGCACCGCCAACCAGATCATCAACGCCTACGCCCACGCCCACGACATGCAGATCACCGCCGAGGAGTACACCCCCCTCGGCCACACCGAGTACTCCACCATCACCAACGACATCGCCCGCACCCAACCCGACGCCGTCTTCAACACACTCAACGGCGACTCCAACGTCAGCTTCTTCCAACAGCTGCGCTCGGCCGGAGTCACCCCCGACGACACCCCCGTCCTGAGCGTCAGCGTCGCCGAACAGGAGATCGACGGCATCGGCGCCGACAACATCACCGGACACCTCACGGCCTGGAACTACTACCAGACCACCCAAACCGACACCAACACCGGCTTCGTCGAGGCCTTCACCACCACCTACGGCGCCGACCGCGTCACCTCCGACCCCATGCAGTCCGCCTACAACGCCGTCCACCTGTGGAAGGCCGCCGTCGAGGAGGCCGGCAGCTTCGCCGTCGACGACGTCCGCGCCGCCCTCGACGGCACCAGCATCGACGCCCCCGAAGGCACCATCACCATCGACGGCGACACCCAACACGTCATCAAGACCGCCCGCATCGGCCAGGTCAACGACAACGGCCTCATCGACGAGATCTGGACCTCCCCCGAACCCATCACCCCCGACCCCTACCTGACCGGCTACGACTGGGCCGCCGACCTCACCGGCTGACACCCCACCCCTCCCACGCGGCCGGGACCCGCACCATCCCGGCCGCCACACCACCCCGGAAAGGAGCCGCGGTGGACACCCTGCTCACCCAACTCCCCGTCGGCCTGGCCATCGGCGCCGTCCTCCTCCTGGCCGCCCTCGGCCTCAACCTCACCTTCGGCCAGATGGGCGTCATCAACATGGCCCACGGCGAGTTCATCATGGTCGGCGCCTACACCGCCTACGTCCTCAACACCTGGCTCTCCCCCACCCCCGCCCTCATCCTCGCCCTCCCCGCCGCCTTCGCCGTCACCGGCGCCCTGGGCTGGCTCCTCGAACTCGGCCTCATCCGCCACTTCTACGGACGCCCCCTGGACACCCTCCTGCTCACCTTCGGCATCGGCATGATCCTCCAACAAGCCGCCCGCGACATCTTCGGCGCACCCAACGTCGACGTCCCCACACCCGACTGGCTCACCGGAGGCATCACCCTGCCCGGCGACATCCGCCTCCACCACTCCCGCCTGTTCATCCTCACCCTCGCCCTCATCGCCGTGGCCGCCCTCACCCACCACCTCCACCACACCCGCCAAGGACGACAGACACGCGCCGTCCTGCACAACCGCGACCTGGCCGCCATCACCGGCATCAACACCCGCCGCGTCGACGCCACCACCTTCGTCATCGGCTCCCGCC
>NZ_ANBC01000154.1 GCF_000341125.1 Nocardiopsis lucentensis DSM 44048
CCGGAATCGCCGGCGTGGCCCTCACCCTCACCGGCCCCACCGGCCCCACCCTGGGCACCAACTACATCGTCGACGCGTTCCTCGTCGTCGTCATCGGCGGCCTGGGCCACCTGCGCGGCACCGTCCTGGCCGCCTTCGCCCTGGGCATCCTCAACGCCACCGTCGAAGCCTGGACCGACGCCTCCCTGGCCAAACTCATCGTCTTCACCGCCATCGTCGCCCTCCTCCAGGCCCGCCCCCAAGGACTGCTCACCACCAAGACAAGGGCACTCGCGTGACCACCACCCTCACCCGCCTACGCGGCCCCCTCACCTTCACCGCGCTCATCGCCGCCGCCCTCCTCGTCCTGCCCCACCTGCTCGAACCCTTCCGCCTCAACCTCCTGGCCCAATACCTGTGCTACGCCATCGTCGCCCTGGGCATCGCCCTGGCCTGGGGACGCGGCGGCATGCTCACCCTGGGCCACGGCGTCTACTTCGGCCTGGGCGGCTACGCCATGGCCATCCACCTCACCCTGGCCCGCACCGCCGCCGACCCCCTCTCCGCAGACCGACTCCCCCAGTTCATGGTCTGGTCCGGCCGCACCGAACTCCCCTGGTTCTGGACCGCCCTGACCCACCCCGCCGCCGCCATCGCCGCCGCCGTCCTCGTCCCCGGCACCGTCGCCACCCTCCTGGGCTGGTCCGTGTTCCGCCAACGCGTCCGCGGCGCCTACTTCGCCATCCTCAACCAAGCCCTCGCCGCCGCCTTCGTCATCCTCCTCATCGGACAACAACACCTCACCGGCGGCTCCAACGGCCTCACCGACTTCCCCGTCTTCGCCGGACACAGCCTCTACACCCCCACCGCACAAACCACCCTCTACACCCTCACCGTCCTCACCCTCGCCGCCCTCTACCTGCTCTTCCGCCACATCACCCGCAGCCGCTACGGCAAACTCCTCATCGCCATCCGCGACGGCGAAGACCGCGTCCGCTACCTCGGCTACAACCCCACCTGGGCCAAAACCCTCGCCTACGCCCTCTCCGCCATGGCCGCCGGAATCGCCGGAGCCCTCTTCGTCCCCATCCTCGGCATCATCTCCCCCACCCTCGTCGGCGTCATCCCCTCGATCATGATGGTCCTCGCCGTCGCCCTCGGCGGCCGCTACTCCCTCACCGGAGCCGCCACCGGCGCCGTCCTCGTCAACGCCGCCCAAACCACCTTCGCCGAAACCTTCGCCGGCGGCTGGACCTACCTCCAAGGCGCCCTGTTCGTCCTCGTCATCGCCCTGGCCCCCCAAGGCCTGGCCGGACTCACCCACCACGCCAAGAACGCCCTCACCCGAGGACGCACCCCCACCCCCGCACCGGAGCCCACCACCGCCGGGAGCCCCACATGAGCCTGCTCACCATCACCGACCTCACCGTCACCTTCGGCGACTTCACCGCCCTCGACAGCATCGACCTCACCATCGACGAAGGCGAACTGCGCTTCCTCATCGGACCCAACGGCGCGGGCAAAACGACCCTCATCGACACCATCACCGGCCGCACCCACCCCACCCACGGCACCATCACCTTCAACGGCCACACCCTCAACAAACGCAGCGAACACCAGATCGCGCGCACCGGCATCGGCCGCACCTTCCAAACCAGCGTCGTCTTCGAGGAACTCACCGTCGCCGACAACGTCGACCTCGCCGCCGCCCACCGCCTACCCCCCTGGCAACTCCTGCGCGCCCCACGCACCCACCCCGACCACGTCACCCGCATCCTCGACCGCGTCGGCCTGACCCCCCACACCCACGCCAAAGCCGCCACCCTCTCCCACGGCCAGCGCCAATGGCTCGAGATCGCCATGCTCCTGGCCCAAAAACCCCGCCTACTCCTCCTCGACGAACCCGTCGCCGGAATGAGCACCGACGAACGCGCCCGCACCGGTGAGCTCCTCACCCAGATCGCCGCCGACCACACCATCGTCGTCATCGAACACGACATGGACTTCCTACGCCGCCACGCCCACCAGGTCACCGTCCTGCACGAAGGACGCGTCCTCACCCACGGCGACCTCACCACCGTCCAGAACGACCCCCAAGTCCAACAGGTCTACCTCGGCCGCACCCACCAGAAAGCCCACACATGAGCACCCCCCACCTGCACATCCACCAACTCCACGCCGGCTACGGACGCGCCCGCGTCCTGTTCGACATCAACCTCACCATCACCACCGGCACCATCGCCTGCGTCATGGGACGCAACGGCGTCGGCAAAACCACCCTCCTCAACACCATCGCCGGACTCATCACCCCCACCCACGGCACCATCACCCACAACGGCACCCCCATCACCCACCACCCCCCACACACCCGCGTCCGCAACGGCATGGCCTACACACCCCAAGGCCACGACACCTTCGCCCCCCTCACCGTCGCCGAGAACCTCCACCTCGCCCACACCGCCACCCGACGCGGCGCCCCCGAACTCATCGACGCCGCCCTCGACCGCTTCCCCCGACTCAAACCCCTCCTCAACCGCCACGCCGGCAACCTGTCCGGAGGCCAAGCCCAACAACTCGCCATCGCCCGCGCCCTCGTCACCAACCCCACCCTGCTCCTGCTCGACGAACCCACCGAAGGCATCCAGCCCTCCATCGTCGAAGAGATCGAAACCGCCATCACCGCCATCGCCGCCCAAGGCATCACCGTCCTGCTCGTCGAGCAATACCTCGACGTCGCCCTCCGCCTCGCCGACACCGTCACCGTCCTGGACGCCGGACGCGTCATCCACACCGGCGACCGCAACGACCTCACCGACGACGACGCCCAGGCGCTCATGGCCATCTGACCCACCCCACGGCACACGACGAAGGGGCCCGCCCCTCGGAACGAACCCCCTGAAACCCCCACACCCCTCACACCAACGGCACCCACCCCGTACGCACCCACCACGCACCCCCCGACTCCAACCGCTCCACCACCGCACGCTCCAACCGCGTCCCACGCGGAGCCGCCGCCACATCCACCTCAGGCATCCCGAACACGAACCGGAACACATCCGCCTCCCCCGGAACCCCCCGCCCCACCAACGAGAACCGCCGCTGGAACCGCACGATGTTGGACCCCTCCCCCAACACCTCAGCCCACGCCGGATCCAACAACCACGACGTACACGTGGCCACCACCGGATCCATCCCCAGATGCGCCCGCGCGAACTCCCGCGCCACCGACAACGTCCCCTCCACCGCCACCGGATCCAACCCACCCGTGGGAATGTGCAACCGCAACACCGGATCCCCCACACCCATCCCCGCACCCAACGCGGCCGCCTCCCCCACCGGATACCACTCCACCGCGCCCTGCTCCCCCAACACGGCCGGCTCCACCTGCAACCCGCCCAACCAGAACAGCCGCCCACGCAACTGCGCCGCCACCCACGCCGCCGTCTCCAGGCTCAACCGACCGAACATCCTCCTCGACCGCGCCACCTGAACACCCACGTCCGCCAGCGTCCGCGCCGTCACCGCACGATCGATCCCCCGCGCCGCGTGCCGCTCGAAGTGCTCCGGCACCCACGCCGCGAACGCCCACAGCGACGCGACCCGCACCCGGGCGTCCTGTGCCCCGACCAGCGCCGGCCAGTCCCGCCACTCCCCCAGCGGCAGATCCGCGTCCGCGCACAACCGCCGGTACATGCACTCCACCAGGTGCCACAACTCCGGAGACCACCCCGCGTCCGGCCACAGCCCCCGCACCTCGGCACGGTCCTCCGGGGCCAACGCGAACAGGTCCAGGACCTCCTCGGCCGCCTCCCCCACCGGCACGTCCAACGCCCTGAGCGGATCCGGAAGCCGTTCGGCCTCCGCCAACCACACCCGCTCGGGGGCACCCAGACCGAACCGTTCCACCACAGCCGCGCTATCCATGCGCACCATCATGGCCGAGACCGCACCCCACGGGCGAGTGAGGCCAGCCTCACAGTGGGGCATAGTGTTGACGTACATCCCCGAACACAACAAAACCACCGAAAACGAGGACAACCACCGATGCCCGACCCGGCGCACCGCATACAGGACTGGATCGCCACCTACGACACACCCACCACCTCCGTGGCCCACCTGCTGTGCGACCGCCACCACCCCGACACGGTGGCCACCACCGAGATCGGCCCCACCCTCACCGCCACCACCCTCACCTACGGCGAACTCGCCCAACGCTCCCGCGCCCTGGCCGCCGGACTCGCCGACCTCGGCCTCACCCGCGGGGACCGGATCGCCACCCTCATCCCCAAGGGCGTCGACCTGACCGTCACCGCCCTGGCCGTCTGGCGCCTCGGAGCCGTCCTGGTCCCCCTCCTGCCCTCCTTCGCCCCCTCCGCCATCGCCGAGCGCCTCACCCACTCCCAGGCGCGCCTGGTCGTGTGCGACGACGAGTACCGCACCAAACTCGACCCCCTCCCCGACACCACCGCCCCCCGCTGGGGTGTGGCCACCACCGGCGACCGCCCCCAGCGCGAGGGCGACCACACCCTCACCTCGCTCGTCGACCGCTCCCCCGGGACGATCGAGGACGCCGCCGTCGGCGGTGACGGCGACCTGGCACTGCTGTTCGTCTCCGGCCCCGTCGGCCCGCCCCGGGGGGTGCCCGTCCCCGTGCGGGCCCTGTCGGCCATGCACGCCCACCACCACTACGGGCTGGGTGTGGACGACGAGGACGTGTACTGGAACACCGCCGACCCCGGCACCGCCTACGGGCTCTACCACGGGGTGATCTCGCCACTGCTGGCCGGACACAACTCCCTCGCCCTGCGCGCGGGGTTCTTCGACCCCGAACTCACCCTCGACGTCCTGGGCCTGTTCGGAGTCACCAACCTGGCGGCCGACCCCACCACCTACCGGACGCTGCGCGCGGCGACCAAGACGCTGCCACCGCAGGTCATGGTGCAACGCCTGTCGAGCGCCGGTGAACCACTGACCCCCGACGTCATCGAGTGGGTGAACGACGTGTTCGGGGTACCGGTACGCGACCACTACGGACAGACGGAGCTCGGCTGGTGCGTGGGCGTGCCCAACGGGGACACGGGTGCGCCCGCGCAGGAGATCGTGCCGGGCGCGATCGGTCCCGCCCTACCGGGGTGGGACGTACGGGTACTGGAGGCGATCTCCGACGAACCCGCGCCGGTGGGCGCCTACGGCCGGGTGGCGATCGACCTGGCCGGCAGCCCGCTGTCCTGGTTCGACGGATACCTGGAGAACGAGGGCGCCTCGCAGGTGCGGTTCACACCGGACCGGGCCTACTACCTGACGGGCGACACCGGGATCATGGACCGCAAGGGGTGGCTGTTCTTCTCCACGCGTGATGACGGCGCGATCCAGTCGCACGGGTACCGGATCGGTCCCACCGAGGTGGAGGCGGTGCTCAACGCGCACACGGCCGTGGAGGAGTGCGGGGTGTACGCGATCCCCGACGAGTTGGCCGGCCAGGTGATCGGTGCCCGGGTGGTACTGGCACCGGGGTACGAGGGCGGCGAGGAGCTGGCCGAGGAACTGAAGGAGTGGGTGCGCGGCGGGTACGCGACGCACGCCGCACCGCGGGTGGTGGACTTCGTTCCGGAGCTGCCGCGTACGGCCTCGGGGAAGATGCGGCGGGCGCGGTTGCGCTGAGCCCCGGTCCGAACGGAAACCACGGAGTCGGCCGGGTATTCGGCCATGACGATCGTGTTCGACGTCAGCGCCCGTACCCCCGACCGAAGATCCGCGACCGGAGCACGGGATCGGTGAACCGATCCCGTCCGCTCCGCTCGTCACCGTCGGATCCCCTTGGTCTCTCTGTGTTCCAGCGTTGGGAACGGCGTCCGAAAGAGCGACCGGATCACCCCTTTCGGGACCTTGGAAATAGGGCCACCACCCGACACTCCGCCGCGCCTGATGCGGCTCGGCGCATTCTTCCCGTGATACCTGTCTCGGTGTCCGTTCATCTGCGAAATCCGGTTATCGCGAGTCGATCCGAACCTGGTTTCTCTTCTCGCGGTGATGTGCGCCCCCGGGATCCAGATGGCATCGAACAGGAACACGGCACTTCTCGAACGGAAGCCAGGGGCGGGGAATGAGCGGCACGGGGTCGAATCGGATACTGACGCGCACGGCGGCTGCGGTGATGATGGGAGTCTGCGTGGCGGCGACGGGTGTCGTGCTGTCGCCGGCCCGGGCGTCGGTTACGACACCGACACGCACCGACAGAAGTACACGTTCCTGACCAACCGGGACGGGACGTTCTCGATCGTCAACCAGGACACCGGACTCTGCGTCGACGCCCGGTTGGGAACCAAGTCCGACCGCCTCTACCTGGATCACTGCGACGATTCCGAATCGCAGGGCTGGTACCTTCAGCCGACCACGGCGACGATCAGTGGGCAGCAGACCAACCGGTGGCGCCTGCGGCACGCCAGCGACGACAAGTGCGTGAACATCTATCGGGAGCACTTCGGCAACTCCGCGCACGTCGGGTTGTACGACTGCCACGGCCCCACACAACTCAACGACAGTTGGGTCCTGGAGACGGCGCCGGATGCGGATCTCACACACGAGCGACGCATGGAGTTGGCGACACACCGTGCCCTGTGGATGTGGGACGACCGTCCCGGCCAAGGACAACACGGACGGGAAATGGAGCACGGTCGCCGTCTGCACCACGGACGGGGTTCCGGACCCCATCTGCGACGCGACCCGCCCGCAGGCTCGCATGCTCATGAGCGACGGAGCCTGACCTCGCGCTCCCGCGGGCCCCTGACGCGGCGGCCCCGGTGAACGCACGGAAGGTGCCTCGGGAACACCGGAGGCACCTTCCACGTGTCAGGGGTGGGACGGGACGAGTTCGTCGATGCGCGCGGCCAACGCCATGTCGTTCTCGGTGAGCGCGCCCACGGCGTGGGTGCACAGGGACAGGCGGACCTTGTTGTAGCGGATGTCGATGTCGGGGTGGTGTCCGGCCTGTTCGGCGGCCTGGGCGATCTCGTTGACGAAGGCCATGGCGGCGACGAAGTCCCTCAGTTTGACCGTGCGGTGGATGTCCGGTGCGTCGGGGTCCCACTTCCAGTCGGTGAGTCGGTCGAGACCCTCCTGGATCTGGTCGTCGGTGAGCTTCATGGTGTCCTCTCCCCCGCTCCGGCGTGCCCGGCTGAATACCTGTCTCGCCGCGTGACGGGCGGTGCCCGTGCCGCACGCCTCGTGGTGCCAGTGTGGGTGCCAATCGGTGATCGAAGGGTGCCGCGCCGTGATGGAGCGCGTCGGCGCAGGGGAACCGTACCCCGGTGGATCGTGGGTTTCACGCTTCGACCGCCGCGTGGGACGAACCTCTGTGGTCGGTGCGGCGAAGCCGCGCGATTGTTTTCTGTTTGGTGTGGCGGAGCCGCTCCGCCACCTTTACATCGTAGATTTTTATCAGATGGCCCGGTCCGGTGACACCCGCGGTGGCCGGCGACCCCTTGGTCTCCCGACCGTAACGGGTGACCGTCGACCCTTGCGTGATCCCCCGCGAACCGGTTCACTCGGGGAAACTCCGTCCCTCCCCCAGCCCGCGAGCCCCTCCTCGCACGCTCCCCTCCCCCCCTGGAAGCGAACCCATGGCTCACGAGAAGCGCCGCTCGCTTCGCGCACGCATGATCACGTTGGTCCTGGTCCCCAGCACCGCCCTGCTCGCCCTGTGGGCCGCCATGACCACGGTCATGGTCCTGGAGATCCGCGACCTGCGCACGACGGCGGCACTGACGGAGGAGGTCGGGCAACCGGTGGTGCTCGTCGTGGGTGAGCTCCAAGGCGAACGCCGCGCCACCATGGACACGGCGAGCCCGTCGCGGGAGAGCCTGAACCGGCTGGAGCGCGCACGGGAGGACACCGATGACGCCGTCGCCCTGCTCTCACGGCGGATGGAGGGGTTCGACGACCAGGCCCTCCCCCAGCAGGCGCGGGACTTCCTGGACGCGCTGGGCGGACTGGACGACCACCGGGAGCTGGTCGACGCGCTGCCCCGCGAACAGCGCGACCCCCTGCAGGCGGGCACCTTCTACGACCAGGCCGTGGAGGCGGGACTGCGGTTCTGGGACGGCCAGGTGACCCGCGCCGACCCCGAGCAGGTCCCCCAGCTGCGCTCACTGACCTCACTCATGCGCACGCGGGAGCTGCTCAACCAGCAGGACGCCGTCGTGGCGCACGCGGTGGCCTCGCACGACTTCACCGCCGAGGACCACGCCCGCTTCTCCGCCGCCGTCGGGGCGCAACGCCACACCTGGGCCAGGGTCGGCGCCGAGCTCGGTGACGAGGACCGGCGGGGGTACCTGCGGGTGAGCTCGTACTCGGGGCTGACCACGGTGCGCCTGCTCCAGGACAACATCGTCAGCATGCCGCTGCGGGGCACCTCCACGGTGCCCGTCAACGCCCCCACCTGGCGGGGCGCCGCCGAGGCGGTCGACTTCCGGATGCGCGAGGTGGAGCAGGCGCAGATGGAGGGCGTGGTGGCGCTGAGCCACGGGCACGCCGCCGAGCTGACCCGGGTGGTGGTGTCGACGAGCGTGCTGGTCCTGCTGGCGGCCCTGGCCTCGACCGCGGTGGCGGTGGTCGGGACCCAGAAGGTCGGCGGCAGACTCCAGGAGCTGCGCACGCTCACCCTGGAGCACGCGCGAGTACGGCTGCCGGAGGTGACGGCGCGGCTGCGGGCGGGCGGGAGCGTGGACGTGGACGCCGAGGTGCCGCGTCTGCGGGTGGGGCGGCGGGACGAGATCGGTGAGGTGGCCGAGGCGTTCGACGACGCCCAGCGCGCGGCGGTGGCCGCGGCCGTGGAGGAGGCGCAGGTCCGTGCGGGGGTGCGGGCGATGTTCCGGAACCTGGCGCGGCGCACCCAGTCGTTGGTGCACCGTCAGCTGGGGCTGTTGGACTCGCTGGAGCGCGGTGAGACCGATCCTGAGGTGCTGTCGGCGCTGTTTCGGATCGACCACTTCAGCACGCAGATGCGGCGCAACGCGGAGAACCTCGTGCTGCTCAGCGGTGACGTGCCCACGCGCGGGGGTCTGGGACCGGTGGGACTGCACGAGGCCGTGCGGGCGGCGGCCAGTGAGATCGAGGACTACACGCGGGTGCGGGTGCTGGAGGTGCCGGGTGTGTGGCTGCGCGGTGACGTGGGCGCGGACACGGTCCGGTTGCTGGCCGAGCTGTTGGAGAACGCGGCGGCGTTCTCGCCTCCGGGGACCATGGTGACGGTGCGGGGGCGGTGCGCGAAGCCGCGGGGGTACGTGCTGGAGGTCGAGGACCAAGGCCTGGGAATGACCGGGGAGCAGCGGGAGGCGGCCAACGCGCTGCTGGCCGATCCCCCGCGGTTCGACCTGGGGCGGATGCGGGAGGACTCGCATCTGGGGTTGTTCGTGGCGGCCACGATCGCCGCCCGCCACGGGGTCGGGGGGACGTTGGAGCCCAACGGGGGCGAGGGGACGCGCGCGGTCGTGGTGATCCCCTCCGGAGTGATGACCGAACCGGAGGCGAAGGGCGCGCCCGAGGACACCGGGCCGCACACGCGTCCGGTGGTGGGTGTGGCTCCGGTGGCGGATCCGCGTGCCGACGGTTCGGGCGGGGGCGAGGACACCTACATGGGCTTGCCCCGGCGGCGCGGCCGCAGGAGCCGGTCGTGGGGGTCGGGGACCGTGCGCGGCGGTGAGTCGGGGGCCGACTGCGGTGGGGGCGAGTCCGAGGTCGTCGTCGGAGAGGCCGGTGGTCAGCGGTCGCTGTCCGAGATCCGGTCGATGATGAGCGCTTTCCAGTCGGGGACGCTGCGCGGTCGCGCGGAGCCCGGTGGCGGGGACGGCGCTGGGGGCGTGCGCGGTGCGCGTCCCGGTGAGGAGACGGAAGGGTGATGTGGATGTCGGCTGGTGGCGGCCGGGCGGTCGGTGGCGGTGCGGCGGTGAGTGGGTCGTTGGACTGGCTGCTGGCCGATCTGGTGGAGCGGGTGGCGGGGGCGCGGCACGCTCTGCTGCTGTCGGCCGACGGACTGCTGTTGTCGTCCTCGCCGGGGGTGGTGCGGGAGGAGGGTGAGCGGTTGGCGGCGATCGCGTCGGGGTTCGCGAGCCTGGCTCGCGGGGCCAGGAAGGAACTGGGCGCCAGTGAGGTGCGTCAGACGGTCGTGGAGATGGACCGTGTGTTCCTCTTCGTGCTCGCCGCGGGCCGTGGGGCGTCGCTCGCGTTGGTCGCCGAGGACTCGTGCGACATGGGTCAGGCGGCGTTCGAGTTGAACCGGTTGGTCCGGCAGGTCGGGCCGCATCTGTCGGCGTTGCCGCGGGGGCGTAGGGGCGGGACGTGAGTGTGGGGCCGCCCGAAGGGGGTGGCTGGGAGTCGAATCTGATCCGGCCGTACGCGTTGACGGGGGGTCGTACCCGTCCGTCGCGGTCGGATCTGACGGTGACGACGCAGGTGGTGGCGGTTGCGGCGGTGAGTGTGTCGGAGGCCGACCCGGAGGTGGAGTTGATCCTGTCGTTGTGCGCGCGGCCGTTGTCGGTGGCGGAGGTGGCCTCGCGTACGGGGTTCGCGCTGGGAGTGGTGCGGATCCTTCTGGCGGATCTGGTCGACCAAGGGCGTGTGATGGTGCGGACCTCGGACTGGGAGCGTGCCCGTCCGGACGCGGCCACGCTGCGATCGGTGCTGGAGCGGATCCGGGAGTTGTAGGTGGAGTGGATGGGGCGGATGGCCGCTGAGGTTGCGGGACCGGTGCCGGACACGTTGAAGATCGTGGTGGCCGGTGGTTTCGGTGCTGGCAAGACGACGCTGGTGTCGGCTCTGAGCGAGGTGGAGTCGCTACACACGGAGGAGGTGATGACCACCGAGAGTGTGGGGTTGGACGATCTGGTGGGGGTCGAGGACAAGACCACGACGACGGTGGCGTTGGACTTCGGCCGGATCACGTTGGACGAGTCGACGGTGGTGTACCTGTTCGGGACGCCGGGACAGCGGCGGTTCTCGTACATGTGGGAGGAGTTGGCGCGGGGGGCGTTGGGCGCCGTGGTGCTGGCGGACACCCGCCGGTTGACGGACTCCTTCGACGTGATCGACTTCTTCGAGGAGCGGCGGGTGCCGTTCGTGGTGGCGGTGAACTGTTTCGACGGGCAGCGCACGCACCGCGCGGAGGACGTGCGGGTGGCGTTGGACCTGGAGGATCCGGTGCCGTTGCTGTTGTGTGACGCGCGTAGTCGGCAGTCGGCCAAGGAGGTGGTGGTGGAGTTGGTCGAGTTGGTGCTGCGGTGGGAGTTGTCGGGCGCCTGAGGGGTGTCCGGTTCGTGTGGTGGGGGCCTGGCGCCGGTGGGCGCGGGCCCCTTCGTCTTCTGGCGTCATCGGGCCGACCGGGCCAACACCCTCACACGGAAGCGGTGCCATGGCCGATCCCCGGCGTACTCGATCCGCCCTGAGGGGAGTGGCCGAGTTCCTCAGCCGCGCGCTGCTTCGGCGACCGCGGCACGGTTGGGCTCGGCGGTCGGAAAGGGTGTCTGCCTGCTCTCCCTCAGCAGCTTGCGGTGGAAGCCGTCCAGGATGACGCAGGTCCGGGCATGCCGTTCGATGATCGCCGCGATCTCTGGCAGAGCACCGCCGGGCCTTCGACCCGCGCTCCGCCCCCGCGGGAACACGTCTTTGTCCGTATCACCCCGAAGGCGGTCGACGAGGTGGTGGAGCGGATGGCTCTCGGTGTGGTGGCGGCCGTGGGCGAGATGGTCCGAAAGGAACTGCTCCCCGGCCGCTGAGCGGTGCATCGGCGGCTCCTCGGTGCACCGAACCCGGGGTGTCGGTGATCGCGTGGACGGACCGACCCTATCCGGCCCGGTTCTCCCGAAGCCGCGGAACCAGACCCCCGCCGTGACCCCGCGCGAGCGTGTGGTGACGCCGTCGACCCCGGGCACGGGGGTCGACGGCGGCGTCGCGTGGGCGGCGGGATCGCCCGCGCGGCGGGCGCTGTGGTGTGACCGAGGGCGCAGCTGTGGGTGACCTGGGTGGCACAACCTACGAGTGGCAACTGATTTCATCGTGTTCAGGCGTCAGATGTCACATATCAGTTGCTCAGACCAATTTTTACGATGGAATCACTTGCACTTGACAGTGACGCCTGTCATGGTGGGTTTGCTCACAGAAGACCCGGAGCACACGAATCACCGGTCAACCCTCAGGAAGAAGGTCGGTCTGTTGTCTGAGACGGCCCCGAAGCTTGCGCGCGTCCTCAAGCTGCCCCATCTGGTGCTGTTCGGTCTGGCCTACCTGGTCCCGACCACGATCCTCACCGTCTACGGGGTCGCCACGGCGATGTCGCACGGACGCCTGCCGACCGCGGTGCTCGTGGCCCTGGTGGCCATGCTCTTCACGGCCTACTCCTACGGGCGGCTCTCGCGGGTCTACACCTCGACCGGATCGGCCTACGTCTACGCCCAGAAGTCCCTGGGCCCGCGCACCGGGTTCATGGTCGGCTGGACGATGATGCTGGACTACCTGTTCCTGCCGCTGATCAACTACATCACCATCGGCCTGTACCTGAACGCCCAGTTCCCGGCCGTGCCCGACTGGGTGTGGATCGTCGGCTTCCTCGTCGTGATCACCACGCTGAACGTGCGCGGCATCGCCCTGGTCGCCAAGGCCAACACCGTGATCGTCGGCGCCCAGGTGGCCTTCCTGCTCCTGTTCTTCGCGATGAGCGCCCGCCACCTGGTCGGCATGACCGACATCCACCCGCTGGCCCCGTTCGTCGGCAGCGGGCTGGAGATCCTGCCGGTCCTGAGCGCCGCGGCCATCCTCACCGAGTCCTTCCTGGGCTTCGACGCGGTCACCACCCTGTCGGAGGAGGCCGAGGACCCCAAGCGCGACATCCCCCGCGCGATCCTCCTGGTCACCCTGTGCGGTGGGCTCATCTTCCTGGCCGCCTCCTGGTTCGGCCACATGGTCTTTCCCGACTACACCCGGTTCACCGACGTGGACTCCGCCGCGTTGGACATCATGCGGACCGTGGGCGGCGACGCCCTGGCCGCCCTGCTCACCCTCGCGCTGATCATCGGTTCGTTCGGGTCCGCGCTCAGCTCCCAGGCCAGCGTCTCGCGCGTGCTCTACGCCATGGGCCGTGACGGCAGCCTGCCCAGGAACGTCTTCGGCCGCCTGAGCAAGCGCTACAACACCCCGGCGTTCAACATCCTGATCGTGGGCGGGGTCGCCATCGGCGCGATCTTCCTCGACATCGAGACCGTCGCCTCGTTCATCTCCTTCGGCGCCCTGGTCGCCTTCTCGGCCGTGAACCTGTCGGTGATCATCCACTTCGTGGTCCGCGAGCGCATGCGCGCCGGCGCCGACCTGTTCAAGTACGGCCTGGTCCCCGGCATCGGCCTGAGCCTGACCGTCTACCTGTGGACCAACCTGAGCGGGCTGGCCTTCATCATCGGCGGTGTGTGGGCCGCGCTCGGCCTCATCCAGCTCGCCTACGTCACCCGCGGGTTCCGCCAGGCCCCGCCGCAGATGACCTTCGACGAGAAGGCTCTGGAGGAGCGCGCCACCAGCGCGGCCTGACCGCGCTCCCCCATCTGGGCGGCCCCGGTGGGTCGTCGGCGACGGGGACGTCGCCGACGACCCA
>NZ_ANBC01000155.1 GCF_000341125.1 Nocardiopsis lucentensis DSM 44048
CGGTCCTGGGGAGCGGCGTCCGGCCCCACCGCCACGGGCTCGTCGAACATCGGCCCCGGTCCGAGGCCCTGGTCCCCCGCCCAGTCGCACAGTTCGGAGACCAGGACGGGGTCGAGCCGCTCGTCGGCGCCCAGGGCCCGGGCCAGGTCGAAGGCGTGCACGGCCAGGTCGAAGGTCATCTCCCACAGGTAGCGGCGCGCCGGGACGGTCCCCGCGGACAGGTGGACGGTGCGCTCCACCGCGTCGGGGGCCAGCCAGGCCAGGCGCGCCTCCCTGGCGGCCACCGCCCAGGTGGCCACGGGCTCCTCCCCGAGGTTGTCGCCGTCGAACCGGTCCCCCACGTCCTCGATGCGCGCGCCGCCGAGCAGGGGCGGGACCCACAGTTGTTCGGTGGTCAGGTGGTTGACCAGGTCGTGGACGTCCCAGTCCGCGCAGGGCGTGGGAAGGGCCCAGTCGGCCGTGCCCACCTGCCTGACCCGGTGGTCGAACTCGGTCATGGCGGTCGCGTGCAGGTCGATCAGCTCGGGCATGGGCGCCCCTTCCGGGTCGGTGTCGGCGTCCGGCCCCTACCCGGCGGCCCGGCGACCCCAAACCCGGAAGCGGGCGACGTCCAGACGCGTGGGAAACGCGTCGTGAGGACACCCCCTTCGGGGAACACCGGCGGGGTCCGCACGGGGTTCGGCCTCACCCGCCGCCGGGTCGGTCCCGCGACCAGGGAGGAGTCGGCAGTCCGGGCTCGGTCGTGATACCGAACGCCGTGCACATGTAGCCCATGAGCGCGTAGAGCCCGCAGATAGCCACGACCTCGACGACGCCCGCCTCCCCTGCGGCCTCGACGAGGACGCTCTGGACGTCGTCGGGGATCTCGGCGTCGTCGGCGACGTGGTCGACCGCGTGGACGACGGCACGCTGGACGGGTGTGAGGCCGACGGGCGCCCGCTCGCGCAGCGCGGTGAGCGCCGCGACGCGCAGGTACGGCTGGAGGTTGCCCGGCGAGTTCACGCTGAGGCTCTCCGCCGTGACCGGTCTGAGCACGGAGACGTCGTCCAGCGCGACGCCGCTGGCGTCCTGGAACGTCCCGCGTCCCTCGGTACCGGTCGCGACCTCGCCGCTGATGGCCAGGACCGCGGAGCGGTCGGCCCGTGCCGCGGCGACCGCCGTGACCATGTTGGTGATGCCCGGCCCGCCGATGCCGAACGCGACCCCGAGGCGGCCCGAGGCGCGGGAGTAGCCCTCGGCCATGTAGGCGGCACCCCCTCGTGTGCCGCGACGATGGTCCGTACGCCCTCCGTCCCGGTCATCGGCCGCATGAAGGGGTCGTTCAGTCCCCCGGGGACCATGAAGAGGTGGTCGATGCCCTCGGCGGCGAGGGAACTGACGACGCAGGAGGCTCCGTCCATGCTGGGAATCCAACCCGCGACGCGGATCGGGCCGTGTATCCCGCGCCGCGCGTCCGGACACGGCCGGGCGGCACGGGCTCGGTCACCGCCCTCGGGTTGCCGTCGAGGAGGCTTCCGGTTTCCCGTGGGTCGTGGACGCGGGCCGCCGAGTCAGCTGAACAGGTCCCAGCCCATGCGCACCAGCAGCGCCAGGACCACGATGAGCAGGACCGTGCGCACGAACCCGGAGCCGCGCTTCAGGGCCATCCGCGAGCCGATCTGGGCGCCGACGACGGTGCACGCTCCCAGGGCCAGGCCGAGTCCCCACAGGATGTGCCCGCCCAGGGCGAACACGACGAGCGCGCCCGTGTTGGTGGCGGTGTTGACGATCTTGGCCGAGGCCGAGGCGGTGACGAAGTCCATGCCGAGCACGGCGGTGAAGGCGATGATGAGGAAGACGCCGGTGCCGGGGCCGATGAGTCCGTCGTAGAAGCTGACGGCGAGCCCGGCCAGGGCGACGGCGGCCAGGGCCCGGTTTCGGGTGCGCAGGCGCGGGTTGGGTTCGGTGCCCATGGCGGGCCGGAAGTAGACCATGAGGGCCACGCCCGCCAGAACGACCATGATGACGGGTTTGAGGACGTCGGCGGTGAGCGCGGTGGCCAGCAGAGCGCCGAGTCCGGAGCCGACCAGGGCCAGGCCCGCCGTGGGCCAGACCACGCGCGGTTCGAGCTTGATGCGCCGTGCGTAGGCGACGGCGGCCGAGGCGGTGCCGAAGACGGCGCCGAGCTTGTTGGTGCCCAGCAGGGTGGCCAGGGGGGTGCCCGGGGAGGCGACGAGCAGGGCGGGCAGGAGGACGAGCCCTCCCCCGCCGACGACGGCGTCGACCCAGCCCGCGCCGAGGGCCACCAGAAGCAGGAGGCCGAGGATCTCGGGGTCCACGGTCAGTCCGCGCCGTGGGCGGAAGAGGGGGTGATGGGGTGTTCGGGGTTCATGATCGCCGAGTCTAGACGGGTGAGCGTATGTTCCTTACGGCCGGTATGTGTGGCACACGCGAGCGCCACCTTTACGTCGTAGATTCGTAACGCCTCGACCAGACCACGATCCGATCGCCTGGCTGTCCTCCAGGACAAGGAAATGTCACCATGATGGTCGATCGATGCCCTGATGGTCGATATCCGCACGTCATAAGCCCATCAGACGGTATGCATCCTCCGATGCACGTGCCCGCCGATATCGGCCGGACCGCGCCGGATAGCGGCCGTTCGATCCCGGGAATCATCGCAGTCCCGGGGGTCAACGGGAGTGGATGGTGGAGCTTGACGTACTGGGGCCCGTCGAACTGCGCGTCGGCGGTCGACCCATGGAACTCGCCGGGCGCGAACTGGCTCTGGCGGTGGCGCTCGGCGTCGATCCCGACCGCCCTGTCGAGCGGGACACCCTCGTCGACCGGGTCTGGGACGGCAGGTCGGTGGCGCTGTCCACGATCGACGCGAACCTCACGCGCCTGCGCAACCGGCTGCGCAAGATGGGAGCGGCACCAGCGGCGCTCATGTCCCGAGCCGGGGTCTACCGGTTCCAGATCGTGCCCGAGGCGGTCGACTGGCAGCGTTTCCTGCGCCTGCGGTCCGAGGCCGGGCGCGCCCGCCGCGGCGGCGACGATCCCG
>NZ_ANBC01000156.1 GCF_000341125.1 Nocardiopsis lucentensis DSM 44048
AGACACGGCACCAGAGCGTCGTGGAGCTGTGGGCCGAAACCGGACTGGCCACCGGGGCCCACGACATCGTGGACGACCTGGTCGACCACACCCACACCTACCCGGCCAACGAGCGCCTGACCGAACTGCTCATGCTCTGCCTGCACGCCCGTGGACGGTCGACGGAGGCGGTCGAGGCGTACCACCGGCTGCGCGAACACCTCGGAGGTCAGGGAAGGAACCCGAGCCCCGCCACCGAACAGACGTTTCGACAGGTGCTGGGCGCCAAACCCGCCGGGACGCGCCAACCCGACCTCGAACCCACCGCTCCCCTACCCCGCCGCCAGCACAACACGCTGCCCCGCGACCTGCCGGACTTCACCGGTCGTACCCGGGAGGTTGGGGAACTGGTCTCCGCCGTGCTCGGCCATCCGCCAGGCGCGACGGGCATCCACGTCATCCACGGGCTGACCGGGATCGGTAAGTCCGCGCTGGCCGTGCGCGCGGCCGTCCTGCTCGGCGAGCACTTCCCCGACGGCCGGCTCCACGTCGAGCTGCACGGTCGCGGGGAGCCGCACCCGCGCAAGACACCGGTGGAGGCGCTACGTGAGCTGCTCTCGACGCTCGGCGTCAACGAAGCGCAGCAACCCACGTCAGAGGCGGAGCTGACGGCACTGTGGCGGGACCACACCGCTGAGGCACGGATCCTGATCGTCCTCGACGACGCGGCCGACATCGCGCAGGTGCGGCCGCTCATCCCCGGTGGACCGGGCTGCGCCGTGCTGATCACCAGCCGCTGGGCGCTGTCGGAGCTGGACGGAGCGCGCCGACGGCGTCTGTCGTGGCTCTCCGACGAGGAGAGCACCGGCCTGCTGCTCAGCGTGCTGGAACGGCAGAAACCCTCGGAGGCGATCGTCGGGATCGCGCGGTTCTGTGGCGGTCACCCGCTGGGGATCCGGCTGGCGGGTGGAAGGCTCCGGGCGCGCACCGCCTGGACCCCGGAGGACCTGCTCGCCCGGCTCGGGGACGTGTGCGAGGGACTGGACCACATCCGGTCGGGTGACCGTTCGCTGGAGTCAGTGTTCGAGGTGAGTACCCGCGACCTGGAACCGGCCCTGCGGCAGGCCCTCCTCCGCCTCGCACTGCATCCGGGCGACCGGTTCGACGTGTACGCGGCGGCCGCTCTTGTGGGGGTGTCCGCCACGCGGGCGGAGACGCTCCTGGAACGCCTCCTGGAGGCGTCCCTCATCGAGGAGCCCAGGGTCGGCCGGTTCGGGATGCACCGCTTGGTGTCCGCCTTCGCCCGACGTGTCCCGGACCTGTCGGTGACCGAACGGCACAGCGCACTCCAGCGGCTGTTCACGTACTACCTCCACTCCTGTGACCGGGCGGACCGCCGGTACGCCCCCGACCGCTACCGGCGCCCCCTGCCGGACACACCCTGCGACCTGCCGCCGTTGCGGTCCCTCTGGGAGGCCTACCAGTGGTGGGACAGTGAGCGGCAGTGCGTTCTCGACATCCTGGCCTGGGGACGGACGCACGGAGGGTTCGAGGCGGCCGAGGCCGACA
The DNA here is from genome assembly GCF_000341125.1 of Nocardiopsis lucentensis DSM 44048. Taxonomy (GTDB): domain Bacteria; phylum Actinomycetota; class Actinomycetes; order Streptosporangiales; family Streptosporangiaceae; genus Nocardiopsis; species Nocardiopsis lucentensis. The sequence goes on from NZ_ANBC01000156.1 coordinate 1,549, forward strand.
TCGCGCACGCCTGCGCCGCGCTGTTGGACGCCTCCGTCGGGTGGGAGGACGCGGCCGCCGCCCACGAGCGGGCCGTGCTCATCCGGGGCCCCCGAGACCCGCATGGCACTGCGCACGCCCTGTATGACCTGGGCCAGGCGCAGTGGCGACTGGGACGGACGGAGGAGGCCCACGCGTCGGTGACCGAGGCGCATCGGCTGTGGACTCTGGTCGGAGACTCCCTGGGCAGCTCGATCACGCTCAACGAACTGGGAACCATCCTCTATCTGGAGGGGCGGTACGCCGAGTCCGAGCGACTGCACCAGCAAGCGCTGGAGATGGCCGGGGCGGCCGACAACCGTGCGGGCATGGCCGACGCCCTGAACGGCCTCGGCAACTGCGCCCGTGAGATGGGATGCCAGCACACCGCTGTCGTCCATCTGCTGGAAGCGTTGGAGTACTACGGACAGATCGGCAACCTACGGGGCATGGCACGGAGCAAGGGCGATCTCGCGGGTCCCTACCGATACCTCGGGCACATCACGGAGGCGGTCCGGCTCATCGAGGAGGCGAGTGCCTACTTCGAGGTGTCCGGGGAGCGTCGCCTCGTCGGTGGCGCGACACTCAACCTCGGGGAGATCTGTCGGGCGCGGAACGACGTGGAGGGAGCGCTGGAGCACTCACGAACCGCGCTGGAGGCTTTCCGACAGGTGGGAGAACGGGACGGGGAGACTATGGCGCTGGTCAACATCGGGCACGCTCTGACACGCCTAGGGCGATCGGCGGACGCTCTGTTCTACCTGGAACAAGCGCTGGAGTGCGCGACACGCACCCGCTCCACCCAGCTACACGAGGTCCTGCTCGAACTCGGGCACGCCCACCTCACGTCGGGGGCCGTGGAGTTGGCGGAACGGATGTACGAAAGATCCCTGGCCGAGGCACGTGTGACGGGAACCCTGCGAGGCCAGGCTCAGGCGCTGCTCTCCTCCGACCTGCTCCCGAACCGTACGGGCGGACACGACGGCCCCAATCCGGTGCTCGGGCTTCTCGACCCCTACGAAATAGCCGAGATCCGCTCTGAACTGGCGGTTATGAGCAGTTTCGTCGATCGCTGACGTACCCGAACAAATACCCCTAGGATGCTGCTCGGTCGGAGCCCACAGAGGCTCCGGCCGTTCCTTGTGCGCAAGGACCTCCAGGCCGTCTGCCCCTGGCCGCCACCCGAACCGTTCGACAGAAAGATCGACAATGACGCCGGTCCCGTTCGCCACCGCACTCGTCACCGTCTCGGCCGAAGGATGGTTTCGCTTCCTGGAGTTCGGTCTGAGTGCGGCACCGGCGGTGGTCGACGCACTCACGGGACTTCCCGTGTGAGGCACGCCCCGCTCCTCGTCGGAGCTCCGACAGCCCGGTCGGCCGGGCAGCGCTCATGGTGGACGCCGCCCGGCCGGCGAGGACGAACCGCCCCAACCGATGGTGTCGAGGCGGGTACGGATCACCGCAGCGAGTTCACCCAGGTCGTCCGGCGGCCGGCTCGTCAGCGCGGCCAGGAGGTCGCCCTCGGGATACCGGGGTGGGGGCACGAACACACGCCTGACACGTAGGGGCGGATGGGTGTGCCGCCGATCTCGTCGGGGTCGCCCGTGTCCGGGCCCCGCCCTCACCTGTACCGGGGCCGAGTGGGACGCCTTCGAGCTCGGGGTCGACGCCGGGGAGCTCCGCGGCGGCGGCCCGCGCGGCGCGCCCGTCGGCTGGCACCGCCCCGGAGGGCCCCTTCTGGAGGGCCGGGGCGCAGGCGATCCGTCATGCGGTTCGCAGGCCGGTGTCAGGTCCCCTGCAGGCGGTTCGTCACGTCCCGCGGGCGACGCTCGTGTTCCGACCTCTTCGGAGAGGAGCACGGATGACCGACATCCGATGGCGGACCGGGCCGTTCGGGCCCGGCGCCCGTTCCCAGGCCACCCTGCGCACCGAACGAACCGTCCTGGCGGTCGCCCACCACCTGACCGCGGCCACCCGTCTGGCCGACGTCCTTCCCCTCGTCGAACCCGACCCGCGCGTGCAGGTGGTCTTCACCGTCCCCCCGACCTCCCCGCTCGCCGGTGGCGCGGCCCGGTACGTGCGCGGGCTCGACGCCGTCGTGCTCGACTGGGAGCAGGCGACCGCCCACGAGTTCGATCTGGCGATCGCGGCGAGCCTGGGCGGGCTCGAACAGCTGCACGCGCCCGTGCTGACCCTCGAGCACGGGGCCGGTCCCGGCAAGATCCGCCCCCGGCGGCGGGGCCACGGGGCCACTGCCACGCGCGACCTGTCGCGGACCGAGGCGGGCCTGGTCACGCGCGGCCGGGTCATCCCCGCCATGATCGGCGTCCCGCACGAGCGGGTACGTGAGGTCCTGGCGCGCGTCGCTCCCGCCGCCGCACCGGCCGCGCACGTGGTCGGTGACCCCTCCTTCGACCGGATCCTCGCCGGTCTGTCCCGGCGTGACGCCTACCGGCGGGCGTTGGGCGTCGGCGACGGGCAGACCCTGGTGCTGCTGTCCTCCACCTGGCGGCCCCACTCGCTGCTCGGACGCCACCACGACCTCCCGGCCCGGCTCAGCGCCGAACTCGCCCCACACGACGCCCGTGTCGTGGCCGCCCCGCACCCCGGGATCTGGGAGTGGCACGGACGCCGCCAGGTACGGGCGTGGCTGAGCGGCGCCGAACGCCACGGCGCCCTGCTGCTGCCCCCGGAGAACGGCTGGCAGGCGGCTGTGGTCGCCGCCGACCTGGTCATCGGCGACCACGGCTCGGTGAGTTACTACGCCGCGGCGGCGGGACGCCCCGTCCTGCTCGCGGCCTTCCCGAGCGAGGACGTGGTCCCCGCCTCGCACAGCGACCTGCTCGGCCGGTCGGTGCCGAGGCTGGACACCGACC
>NZ_ANBC01000157.1 GCF_000341125.1 Nocardiopsis lucentensis DSM 44048
GCTTGCGGGGCGCCCAGCTCGGTATAGATGGCGTGCGCGGTGCGCAGGTGGTCGCGTTCGGTCGGTTCCCGCCGCCTGATCCGCGCCGACCTGGCCAGGAGGTCGTGGACGCGCGCCTGTTCGAGCCGGGCCCCGCACCGTTCGACGGCGGTGAGCGCCCCGGTGAGCGCGTCCTCGGCCTCGTTCGTGCGCGTCTCGTCCAGCAGGCAGCGGGCGCGGGCGATGAGTGTGCGGCCGACCATGTAGTCGTCGCCGTCGGTGGCGAAGTAGGCGTGGGCGCGGCCGAAGTGGTCGGCGGCGCGGGAGTGGTGGCCCAGGCCGCGGTGGGCCTCGCCGAGGTGGCGGTGCATCATGGCCACGCCGCGCTCGCGCCCGTGGCCCGCGAAGATCTCCTGGGCTCGGGTGAGGTGGTCGACCGCGGGGGCGTACCGCTCCTCGGCCAGGGCGGCGGTGCCCAGGCCCTCCAGGGCCGAGGCGCGGCCGTAGGGGTGGTCGGCCTCCTCGAACAGGCGCAGCGCCTCGGTGTGGTGTTCGGTCGCGATGTCGGGGCGGCCGAGTTTGAGGTGGGCCTGGGCGAGGGTCATGAGGATGCGGCCGGTGGCCGCCGGGTCCTCGAGGGCTCGGGCGGACGCCAGCGCGGTGGCGTGGGTGCGCAGCCAGGTGTCGAAGTGCTGGCGCAGGGTGAACAGGGAGCGCAGGGCTTCGCACAGCTGCCATGTGGCCTCATGGCGGCCGGTGGTGTGGCACAGGGTGATGAGGGCGTCCAGGGCGGGGAGTTCGGCCTCCAGCCAGGTGAGTGCGGTGGCGTGGTCGGCGAACGGAGGGGCGGCGCTCCTCGCTTCGGCGTAGCGGGGGCCGAGGTGCCAGCGGCGGGGGTTGAGTGTGAGGTCGGCGGCGGTGGCGACGCGCAGGTAGTGCTCGACCAGACGGTCCAGGGCGGCCTCGCGCGGGTGGTCGGGTTCGTCGCCGCGGGCCTTGGCGCGGGCGTGGTCGCGGATGAGGTCGTGGAAGCGGTGGCGACCGTCGGTGTCCTCCTGGAGGAGGTTGGCCTCCAGGAGGGTCTCGAGGCGGTCCTCGGTGTCGTAGCCCTCTCCCCCGTCCAGCGCGATCGCCGCGTCGAGGGTGATGGTCGGGCCGGGGTGGAGCCCGAGGAGGCGGTACAGGCGGGCGACGTCGTCGGGCAGGGCGGCGTAGGAGGCGTCGAAGACGGCGGTGACGGAGCTGTCGTGGTCCCGGCTCAGGGCGGGGAGGCGGCGGTGTTCGTCGGAGAGTTCCTCGACCACGCGTCGCGCGGGACGGCCGGGGCGCAGCCGCAGGCGTCCGGCGACGGCTCGCAGGGCCAGGGGCAGTCGGCCGCACAGGTCGACGAGGCTGCGGGAGGTGGGTCCGGTGAGGTCGTCGCGGTGGTCGGCGAGCAGGGCGTCCAGCAGGGCGACGGCGGCGTTCGGGTCGAGGGGGCGCACGTGGACGAAGCGGGCGCCCTCGGGGAGGAGTCCGAGCAGGTGGAGGCGGGTGGTGACGATGACGCGGTGGGCTCCCTCACCCGGCAGGAGTGTGCGTACCTGCGCGGGTGAGACGGCGTTGTCCAGGAGGAGGGCGAGGCGTTTGCCGTGGGTGCGGCTGCGGAACTCGGCGGCGCGTGGTTCCAGCCCCTGGGGGATCTGCGCGGCGGGGACGCCGAGGGCGCGGAGGAAGCCGTCCAGGAGGACGGCGGGGTCGGTGGGGACGGCCCCGGTGAAGCCCGCGAGATCGGCGTGGAGCTGACCGTCGGGGTACTGGTCGGCGGTCTGGGCGAGGAGGCGGGCGGCGAGCGCGGTCTTGCCCACTCCCCCGGTGCCGACGAGGACGGCCAGGTCGGTGGTCACGCCCGGCGGGGTGTCGGCCAGTTCGCGGAGTTCGTGGACGCGGTCGGTGAACTCGGCCGGTGGCGGTGGAAGCTGACGGGGTGGCCCGGTCCGTGGTGCGGGCGGGTGGAAGTGGACGCCGCCGTGGAGTGCGCCGGTCTGGACGATGTTGGCCGGGGTGGAGAGGTCGGCATGGTTGTGCGTGAGTCCAGGGTGTTTCGGGGAGTTGTCCATGGAACCTCACGCTGTGGGGTTTTGGCGAGGGTTGTGCCGTTGCAGAGGGGTTAATGCCGGACTATGCGATCCCTGGCGTTCCCAGGCGGGAAGGATTTCACACCCACAGTCGCATCGTGGACGCGAAGGGCGAGGACGATGCCGACGTGGCGCCGTGGACCACAGCACTACCTTTACATCGTAGATTCATCCATCGGGAGGGCGCCAGGGGACGGCTGGACGCCCACCGGCGAACGGCATCCCGCACCACGACTGATTTTCCCACCACAACCCCACCACACAACCGAATCCGTGGGCACTTCGATATTTTACGAAAGAATCCCTTGTCAAGCGGTGTGGCGTTTGCGAAAGTGAAGGAACGCACAGGAGTGTGGGGCATCACATCCCACTCCCCGACCATGGGCGTTCGGGGGGATTCCCGCGGCCACCGGCCCGGTCGAACACGTCACTCCTGCCCCGTTCTCTGCCGAGGGAAGCCGTCATGCCCACAGTCGCCAGCACGGTCGTCGCACCCGGGATCTCCGTCCCTCCCACGGGCGACCTCCCACTCGTCGGCGATACCACCGACCTCCCCGCGCACCTGTCCTGCCGACTCCCCCACACACCGTGCGCCGCCGGCCGTGCCCGCAGGAGCGTGGAGGACTTCCTGCGTGAGCGGGGCGGGGACGTCCTCGGCGACGCCGCCCACCTGATCGTCTCCGAGTTGGTGACCAACGCCGTCCGGCACGGGCGGCCGCCCGTCGACCTGACGTTGACCTGGCTGGACGGCCACACACACCGCCCCAGGCTGCGTGTGGAGGTCCTGGACCGCGGAACCTCGGGCTGCCCGGCGCTCAGTACCGGGTTCGGCGACGACCGGGCCGAGGGGGGCCGGGGCCTGATGCTCGTCGAGGCGTGCAGCGACCGCTGGGGAGCCTCCCCCCACACGGACGCGGGCCTGCGCGTGTGGGCCGAGATCGCAGGGCCCGAGACCGGGGACTGAGCGCGGCGGCGGTGGAAGGGGAAGCGGTGGCGCCCAGGGGCAGGGGGCGCCGCCGCGGTCGCGGGGTTGAGGAACACCGGAACGAGAACCCGCGCCAAGCACTTCGCCCCGGCCCGCCACTTCTGGGGGCATGCCGGTCGAGCTTCCTCACCGATGAGCGGGCGGCCCGCCACGGCCCGAACACGGGGGAGGAGCGCGGCCCCGGGATCAGGTGAGTTCGAGGCCGCCGTCGACGGTGAGGACCTGCCCGGTGAGCCAGGTCGTGCCCGGGTCGGCGAGCCGCAGCACCCACTGGGCGACCTCGTCGGGTTCACCACGGCGGCCCAGCGGGATCCGCGCGGCCTCGGCCTCCTTGACCCGAGCCGCGTCGGCCTCGGTGAGCCCGGCGGCCGACAGGGCCTCGCTTTCGGTGGGGCCCGGCGCCAGGGCGTTGACCCGTACCCCCTCGGGGGCCAGTTCCAGCGCCCAGCAGCGCGTCAACTGCTCGACGGCGGCCTTGGAGGCCGCGTAGTGGGCGGCACCGGGCAGCGGCCGGTGGCCATAAGTACTGGAGACGTTGACGATCGTTCCCCTCCGCTCGCGCAGGTGCGGCAGGGCCGCGGCGGCCAGGAGGCTGGGGGCGGTGACGTTGAGCGCGAACAGCCCGGCGACGCGGTCCGCATCGGTTTCGGCCAACGGCATCATCGCGGTGGCGCCGGCGTTGTTGACGAGCACGTCGATACGGCCCCACCGTTGCGTCGCGGCCTGGACCACCCTGGCGGGGGCGTCGGGGTCGCGCAGGTCGGCGGAGTGGGCGGCGATGCCGGGGTGGTGGGCGGCGGTGGCCTGGAGCGCCTCCTGGCGCCGGCCCACCCCCAGGACGCGGGCTCCGGCGCGGGCCATGGCGATCGCGGTGGCGCGGCCGATGCCCGATCCGGCGCCGGTGACGATGGCGACCCGGCCGTTGAGGTCGGTGTGCTGGTGGTGCTGCGGCTCGGTCAACCCGACTCCTTTGTTCGTTGTTCGTCGAATATCGAACAAGCTAGCATGGAGGCATGAGACGCGCACACCATCCGGCCACCGAGGAACTGTCGTTACCCGAGGTGATGGCGGCGCTCAGCGACCCGCTGCGCATCGGGCTCGTACGGGCGCTCGCCGACGGCGCCGAGCGCGGGTGGGGAGAGTTGTGGGCGCCGGTGGCCAAGTCGACGCTCAGCCACCACCTGCGGGTCCTGCGCGATGCTGGGGTGACCCGCACCCGCCAGGAGGGCACCCGCTGCTTCGTCACGCTGCGCCGCCAGGACCTGGACGAGCGCTTCCCCGGACTGGTCGGGGCTCTGCTGGAGGCCGCCGGCGCCGAGGACGTGAACGGCGGCGTCCACCTCGCACCCGGCTCCGACTCCACGGCCGCTTGCCGCTGACGGCGGCTGGAGGCCACCCGGCGCCACACCCCGCCCACCCGGGCCGACACGGAAGCCGCGGTCGCACACCCGCCCGGCGGCGAGTCACCCGGTGAGCCCTTGGCGCGGGTCCTCGTTCCGGTGTTCCTCAACCCCGGCCCGCGGGGCCGGTCAGGAGCGGCTCCGGCCGCGCTCCGCACCGGCCGTGGTACGGGCGGCGGTCACGCCCCCTCCCCCATGTCCGGCAGGTGCCGCACGATCCGCTCACGGTCCGGTTCCATCCACGGCGGCAGCCGCAGGGACCGGCCCAGCTCCAGGAGGGGCTCATCGACGTCGAACCCGGGGCCGTCGGTGGCGATCTCCAGCAGCGCACCGCCGGGCTCGTTGAAGTAGACCGAGGTGAAGTAGCGGCGGGCCCGG
>NZ_ANBC01000158.1 GCF_000341125.1 Nocardiopsis lucentensis DSM 44048
CCGTCCTCCTCCAACGCCCGCCGCCAGGCGTCCTGGACCGGACGGTCGGGGGCGCGGTAGGCGACGTGGTGGACGGTCCCGGCGGCGACCAGGCCGCGCTCCGCGGCGGGGTCGGCCACGACGTCGACGATGGTCCCCACGCCGGGCGCCGCGGCGCCGGTGCGAAACCGCAGGCGGTCCGCGGCCTCGTCGACCAGGCAGAAGCCCAGTTGCTCCCCGAGCATCCGGGCGGTCTGCTCGGTGTCGTGCTCGGTGAGGGTGACCGACCGGATGCCCCGGACCGCGTGCTCGGCGGGCACCCCTGCGCCGTCCCAGGGGTCGGTGTCGTGGGGGTCGGCGCTGGCGGCGAGTTCGATCACCAGCCCGTCGGGGTCGCGCAGCGTCAGGACGTCCTCCTCGGCGCGCTCCGCGGGCCGGGTGGCGACGATGTTCAGCGCGGCCAGGTGGTCGGCCCACCAGCCCAGTGATCCCTCGGGCACCGACAGGGTCGTGGTGGTGGCCTGTCCGGCGCCCGGGCGCCCGCGCGGGGCGTCGGGCCAGGGGAAGAAGGTGAGGATGGTGCCGGGGTTTCCCGCGCGGTCGCCGTAGTAGAGGTGGTAGGTGTCGGGGCGGTCGAAGTTCACCGTGCGCTTGACCAGGCGCAGTCCCAGCACGGTGCGGTAGAAGTCGGCGTTGGCCCGGGGATCGGTGGCGATCGCGGTCACGTGGTGCAGGCCCGTGGGGCGCACGTCCATGGCGTCACCTTCCGTCGCTTCCGGGCGCACCCGCCCAATGTAGTTTAATTTTAAACAAAACCCCGCATCACGTCCTCCCCTCCCCCGAACGGGCCAAAACCCCGGTGCGGTCCGTGGCGGGTTCGGGGAGGCGGCGCAGGCGCAGCCCCGCCAGGGCCGCCGCGGCGCACAGTACGAGGGCGTAGACCACCGCGCCACCCCAGCCCACGGCGTCGTAGACCAGCCCGCCGCACCAGCTGAACAGGCTC
>NZ_ANBC01000159.1 GCF_000341125.1 Nocardiopsis lucentensis DSM 44048
GCCACGGCGCGCCGCCCCACCCAGGCCGACGCGCCGGCGTGCGCGGCGAAGAACGCGAAGGTCAGCACCAGCAGGGCCGCCACCAGACCGACCAGGGACGTGGTCACCAGTGCGGCCAGCCCCGCCGCCATCAGGGCGGTCGCCGACACCAGCACCGCGTAGCCGCCAAAGCGCGCGGTCACCGCACCGGCCGCCGCCGAACCGAGCATCCCGGCCGTGTAGGCGAGGAACAGCAGGGAGGCCGTGGACTGGGACAGGGCGAAGGGTTCTTGCACGAGCCGGAACCCGAGCAGGTTGTACACGGTCATGAACGCGCCCATGAGCAACAGCGCCTGGGCGTACAGGGCGGGCAGCCCGCGTGTGGTCAGCGCCGCGCGGAGCCGCCCGCGGGGTCGCGGCCCCGAGGAGGGGACACGTGCGCGACCGGTCGGGCTCCCCCTCCGCCCGCGCGGCAGGACCAGGACGAACACGGCCAGCGCGATCGCGCCCAGCAGCGTGTTGGCGGCGATCCCCCACTGCCAGCCGCCCAGGTCGGCGGCGAACCCGGCCAGGAGGCGCCCGCCCATCCCTCCCAGGGGGTTGCCCGCGATGTACAGCCCGGTGGCGCGCGGGGCGTCGGCGGGGTGGATCTCCTCGGCGAGGTAGGCGATGGCGGCCGCGGGCACTCCGCCCAGGGCCGCCCCCTGGAGGGCGCGCACGACCAACAGCAGGGACAGGTCGGCGGCGAAGGGCGCCAGGGCGCCCAGGAGGGTGGCCGTCACCAGGGAGAGGGTGATGACGCGGGCCCGGCCGATCCGGTCGGCGGCGCCGCTCCAGACCAGGCTGAACCCGGCCAGCCCGCCGGTGGCCAGGGAGGCGGTCAGCGCCGCCTGGGCGGCGGAGGCCTCGAAGCCCTCGGCGATGGCGGGCAGGATCGGTTGGACCGACCAGAGCTGGGCGAAGGTGGCCACGGCGGCGGCGACCATGGCGACGACGGTACGACGGTAGGCGCGGGTGCCCGCGCGCGGACGGGTGTCGTGGACGGGCGCGGAGCCGCTGGTCGGGGACATGCTCCCACGCTAGGAAGCGGCGTTTCATACGTCCAATGCATGTTTTGTGGTTGTTCCATACTGATATGTATGGATACCTCGGAAGCCCTGGTCCAGGTGTTGGCGCCCCGGCTGCGCATGGTCGCGGCGGTGGCCGAGACCGAGCACGTCACACAAGCCGCCGAAGCGCTGGACACGCCCCAACCGACGTTGAGCCGTGCCCTGGCCCGGCTCCAGGAGGAGTTGGGCATGGCCCTGGTGGAGCGTACGGGGCGCGGGGTGCGGTTGACGCGGGCCGGCCGTCTGCTGTTGCCGCACGTGCGGCGGGCCCTGGAGGACCTCCGGGCGGGGTTGGCCGAGCTGACCGACGCCGAGGAGGGCCGGGTGGCGCTGACCTTCCTGCCGACACTGGGGGTGGAGGTCGTTCCGGCGCTGCTGCGAGGGTTCCGGGCGCTGCATCCGGGGGTGCGGTTCACGCTCACGCAGGAGGCGTGGGCGGAGTCGCTGCGGAGGGTGTCCTCGGGCGGCGCTGACTTGGCGCTGACCTCCCCCCTGCCGTCGCGTCCGGGGTTGGCGTCGGCGACGCTGCACACCCAGGAGCTCCGGTTGGTGGTGCCCGAGGGACACACGCTGGCCGCGGTCGTGGGCGGAGTTCGGGTGTCGGAGGCGGCCGGTGACGAGTTCATCCTGCTCAAGCCGGGGCGCGGGGTACGGCACCTGACCGACCGGTTGTGTGATCGGGCGGGCTTGACCCCCGGGGTGGCCTTCGAGGCCGACGACATCGCGACGGCTCGGGGGCTGGTCGCGGCGGGGTTGGGGGTGTCGGTGCTGCCCGCACGCCCCCGGGGCCCGCTGGGCGGGACGGTGGAGTTGGCGCTGCGGGGGGCGGACGCCACCCGGCCGATCGGGGTGGTCTGGCCGGAGGAGGGGTCCGGAGGCGGGTACGAGCCTCCGGCGGTGGCGCTGTTTCGCGACCACGTGCGCCGGGTGGGTCCGGTCCTCATCCCCGACCTGACGGGCTGAGCGGGCCGGTCTCCGAGCGGCCGGAGGACCCGTACGGCCAGAAAACCGTCGCGGACCGGGGTGGGCGGATGGACTGGCCCTATTGGGTGACCACACTGTCGGGAACCTGCCCTACGGAGCGAGCAAGGGCGCGCTGGACCGCATCACCCCGGCCGCCGCCCGGGAGTTGGCGCACCTGGGGGTGAGCGCGAACGTGATCGACCCCGGCCCGGTCGAGACCGGGTGGATGGACGGGGAGACCCGGGCGGCGTGCGTGGGGCGGACGCCGTTGGGGCGTCTGGGCACCCCGGCCGACACAGCGGATCTGCTGGAGTTCCCGTGTTCGGCGCGGGGAGGGTGGATCGACGGGCAGTCGCCGCACAGCGACGGCGGGTTCTCCGCCTGAGGCGCGCGCCGGCGAACGCCCCTCCGAGGCCCGGGTGCGTTCGCCGGCCTCCGGGGGGCTACTCCACGGTGACGGTGGCCTCCATGCCCATCGCGCGGTGGCCGCCCACCGAACAGTAGAAGGTGTACGTGCCCGGATCCAGGGTGACGGTGGCGCTCTGGCTGGCGCCCGCGTCGATCACGGGGATGACCTGCTCGTCGCCCAGTTCCTCGACAACGAGGTCGTGCCGGGCCTGGCCGACGTTCTCGAAGTCGATCCGGATCGTGCCCGCGGGCAGGGTCTCGGGGATGCCGTCGAAGGACATCTCCTGAGCCGTGACGGCGATCGTCTCCACGGCGTCTTCCTCCTGCGCGGTGTCCTCGGCGCCCGTGTCCTCGGCGCCGGTGGGGTCGGACGCGCTCTCCTCGGATGCCACCTCCTCGGGGGCGGAGGTGTCGGTGCCGTCGTCGGAGGCGCAGGCGCTCAGGCCGATGACTCCGACCGCGGCCAGCGCGATGAGGCTGAGGCGTTTCATGTCATGTCTCCTTGGAGGGGTGGCGGTGTGGCTCATGGGTCACCGGGGGCAGAGGCGAAGTCAGATGGTCGCAGCATGCTACGGGATGCTCACACGAGCAGCACGCTAGCGAAAATACTTCTCGGTAAACAAATGAATCCTCACCCTTCACACGGCGATTGCCTTTACGTCGTAGATCTCAGTTGCCGGACGAAGACCCCGAGCGACACCGAAGGGAAACGGAGGGCGTGGCGCCGCGGGGGCGGGTCCGCCGTCCGGGCCAGGACGGGACCCGGACCCCACACACGCGCCCCCGCGACGGTGCCCCATCCTGAGGAGCGAAGATCACGATGTCAACATCCAGACAGTTCACCGCCCCCTGGGGTGTGGACCCGCCCCGGAACCACTGCGGGACGGAGACCCACATGACTCTCCATCCCAGCGGTGAACGCCGTACACTTTTCCCCGGCACGAAGACGGCTCCGGGGGTGGCGGCATGCGCAGGGCACGACGGCGCGGTTTGGCCCACGAGGCGGCCGACCGCGTCCGCGAGGCCATTCTCGAGGGGCGGGTGCCTCCGGGATCGGCCCTGCGTGAGGTGGAACTGGCCGCCTCCCTGGAGGTCAGCCGGGGATCGGTCCGCGAGGGACTGGCCATCCTCGAGCGCGAGGGCCTGGTGCGCAGCGAGTGGCACCGCGGCACCCGCGTCATCGAGTTGACCACGGACGACGTCAACGAGGTCTACGCGGTCCGCGCCGCGCTGGAACGCCTGGCCACGACACTGGCCGCCCGGCGGATGACGCCCGAGCGCACCGCCGAACTGCACACCCTGGTGGACGCCATGGAGCAGGCGCTGTGCGTGGACGCGGACGGACCCACCCTGCTCGCGCTCGACCTGGCCTTCCATGACCGGATCTACGACACGGCCGCCAACAGTCGCCTGACCACCTCCTGGCGCGGCCTGCGTTCACAGGTGCACCTGTTCCAGGCCGCCCGCACCCGACTGGACCGCGAGCGCTACCGGAGCACGGTCGTCGCCGAGCACCGTGCGCTGATCCGGCACCTGAGCGGCGGCGCCACCGACGTGCTCGCCCAGGCCGCCGAGGAGCACGTCGACTCGGCGCGGAGGGCGCTGTTGGACGTACTGCCAGGTGTGGCGCCCACCGAGGGCGCCCCCGGGTGACACCGGACCGGACACCCCGGCCGACTACTACACCAATCAGTCTGGATAGGCTAACCTAACCTTCACACCCAAGGTTTGGGGCGTGTGATCACGTCTCGACCCGTGTGTCCGTACGCCCGTCGCCATCCCAGACTCGATTGGAACGAAGACCGTGCGTCTACCCACCGCCCCGGACGGTCGCCGCGGCTGCTCGGCCCTGGCACGCTACACCGGTGAGCAGATCGCCGGAACGGCGGGCACCACCGGCGGTTGGCTGCTGGTCGAGCATTCCGGACCATGGCGCCACCCCGCGTTCTCCAGCCCGGGCCTGGACAAGACCGTCGTCTCCCGCCTCGCCGAGCGTATCGTCGGCCGCGACATCAAGCCCCAGCTCATCAAGCGCCCCGGCGAGGGCAAGCGCGCGGGCGGGGACGAGGGTCCGCGCCGCGCCTACTACGTCCACACCAGCAGGACCACCCCCTGGGCCCGCATGGTGGAGTTCGAGGACCTGGCCGAGCTGCTGGAGTACGACGTCACCGCCGTGGAGAAGCCCGAACCGCCGGAGTTCGGCGTCCCGGTGGAGCACAGTCTGTACCTGGTGTGCACGCACGCCAAGAAGGACCCGTGCTGCGCCGTGCTGGGGCGTCCCGTCGCGGCGGCCCTGGCCGGGGGGCGGGCCGAGGTCTGGGAGACCACCCACGTGGGCGGTGACCGCTTCGCCGCCAACCTGGTGGCCCTGCCCCAGGGTTTCTACTTCGGCCGTCTGGACCCTGAGTCGGCCGTGCGCACGGTGACCGCCTTCGAAGACGGTGACGTGCTCCCCGAGAACTACCGCGGACGGTGCACCGACTCCTCCGCCGCCCAGGCCGCCGACGCCGCGCTGCGCTCCAGGCTCGGCACGGTGGGCGTGAACGCGTTGACCCTGCTCGACGAGGACCGCGGGGACGACGGCGTGCGGGTCACCCTGGGCCACGACGGCGGCGTGTACACGGTGTCGGTGACCGTCGAGGAGGGGCCGGAGTGCCCGACGACGTGCTCGGCCCTGTCCCCCAGCCGCCCCGTCCACCACCGCGTCACGGAGATCGCCGAGGGCCGCGTCGGCGCCTCGTTCTCCTAGCGGATCCGAGGCGGCGGACCCGGGCCTCTTCCCCGGTCCGGGTCCTCACGTCACACGGGGAGGGGGAGGGACCGCGCGGCCCCTCCCCCTCCCCCGGTTCGTCCGGCGTCCCGGCCCCGGGCTCAGCCCCAGAAGCCGAAGCTGTACAGCAGCCCGTTGGTGGCCGCGACGGCCGAGAGCGCGAGCACCGAACCGGTGACGAACGAGGTGCGCAGCGAGCGGACCAGGTACTCCGCGGACACCAGGTTGTTGAACAGGAAGTACCCGAGCATGGTCGCGTGCCAGAACCCGTCCATGCTCAGCGGTTCGAACGCGTAGGGCACGCCCGTCCACACCCCGGCCTCGGTGGTGAACCACGACCACGCCAGCGCCGCGCCGTAGCCGACCGGGATCTGCACGAGCGGCAGGATGAGCAGCGGGATCAGCTTGACGAAGCCCCACACACCCGGCTGGTTGGCGGTACGCGCCTCGGCCTGGGCCCGCTGGGCGGCCTGCCGCTCGGCGTGCACGCGCTCGCGGTGGGCGTGCTCGGCCTCCTGTTGGCGGTGCGCCTCCTGCTGGCGGCGCTGGTGTTCCTCGTACTGGCGGCGCTGTTCCTGCTGGCGGTACTGCTCCTGTTGGCGGTACTGCTCCTGCTGGCGCTGGCGTTCCTGTTCGGCCAGCTGGCTTTCCCGCCCAGCCCGTTCCCGGGCCTGCTGGTGGTGCTGGGTGTCGGCGGCGGGGCGTCGGCTTCCGTACAGGTCCGCGTAGGGGTCCTCGGCGCCGGGAGCATCCTGCCGGTACTGNNGCGGGCGGCATGTGCCGGGTGGGCTGATACCCCTGCTGTCCGTATACGGCTGTGGCCCCGTTCCCGGGGGGCGGTGCCGTGGACGGGGCGATCCGGGTGGCCTGGTCGTCGCCGAGGGCGCCCGTGGCGGG